>NZ_JASHLT010000001.1:0-263420 GCF_030056615.1 Streptomyces sp. HNM0645
TGCCGGCCGCCGTGCCGGCCGCCGTGCCGGCCGCCGGGCCAGTGTCCGCGCCGCCAGCAGCGGGCGTGGAGGCGCGTTGCCCGCCGTGCCCGCCGCCCGCGCCCTCCGCCGCCATGTCCGTCATGCCATCGGTCCCACGAGCAGCCATTGCCATGACTCCTTTCCGAACACGCTCCGTTCGCCGCCCGTCGAGCCGATCTCGACGAGCGTTCCGTCCGGGCCGGCGGCTGTGCCGGTCTCCGGGTCGTAGGGGGTGACGTACGCGGCCGGGTCCGCGCCGCCGCCGGAAGGCCCCGACGGGCCGGGTGCGTTCTGCGCACCGCGGACCGAGGTGGGTCCGCCGCGCGGGGCCGTGCAGCGCGCCGCCGTGTTCGCGGGCCGCTCCCGGGTGTCCGAGGGGTCGCGCCGCTGGGTGCCGTAGCCCTGCCGGCACGCCGGCGGGTCGTCGGCGTTCGCCACCATCCCGAAGTGGGTGGTGCCGTCTCCGGGGATCACCGTCCAACTGCCCGCCACCACCACGGGGAAGGTGACCAGGGCCTGTTCCACACCGGGGAGCCGGACCACCGCGATCTGGCCGCCGCTGATCAGGTTTCCCAGCAGGACGGGCAGATGCGGCCGGGTCTCCGACAGCAGCGAGTCGACCTCCTGCGCGGCGGGAGCCCCGGCGCCGACGAGCCGGCGGATGTCACCGTCGGAGGACTTCAGCTCCGCGGTCAGCGCCGCGAGGTCCCGTGAGAAGGACCGGATGGCCGAGCCCTGTTCGGCCTGTGTGCCGAGCACCTTCCGGGAGTCCTCGATCAGGGCGATCGTCTGCGGCAGCGACGCGGACGCCGCCTCGACCAGGCTGTTGCCGGAGTCCACCAGCCTGCTCAGCTCCGGACCGGTGCCCGCGAACGCCTTGCCGAGTTCGTCGACCGTGATCCGCAGGTCCTCTTTGCCGACGGAGTTCACCAGCCGGTCCAGGCTCAGGACGACGTCGGTGGTGGGCAGCGGCACCCGGGTGTCGGAGCGGGCTATGACGTCGCCCTCGCGGAGGTACGGGCCGCCCGTGCCGCGGGGCTGCAGGTCGACGTACTGCTCGCCGACCGCCGAACGGTTCGCCACGACCGCCACGGTGTCCGCCGGGATCCGGGCACCGTCCTCGATGTCCAGGTCCACCGAGACGCCGTCCCGCCCGGTCAGCCGCAGCTCCCCGACGCGGCCCACGGGCACGCCCCGGTAGGTGACCTCCGAGCCCCGGAAGACGCCGCCCGAGTCGGCGAGGTCGGCCCGTACGGTGTAGCCGCGGTCGAGGACGGCGTCCACCAGGCCCGTGTAGCGGGCCCCGACGTACGACACACCGATCGCGGTGACCGCGGCGAAGGCCGCGAGCTGGATCCTGACCGTTCGTGTGATCACGGCTGCATCCCCTTCAGCATCAGCTCCGCGAGGGCGAGATCGATCCCCGGTGGAGGTCCGCCGCCGTTGTCGCCCCCGTACGACGCCTGACTGCCCGCGCACACCGGCGGGCACAGTCCGCCGCCGGGAGGTGGGGGAACGGCGGGCCCGCCGGGCCCGTCCGGAAGGGCGGTGGACTCCGGGACACCGGGGACGTCCGGGACGTCGGGGACGCCGGGGAGTTCCGGCGGGTCCGGTACGCCGGGCACCCCGGGCCGGTCCGGTCCGCCACCGTCGGGCTGCGACGGCCCGTCGGCCAGATTGCCGTAGACCGAGGCGAGGTCGAGATCGGCGGTGATCTTCAGGTTGACGTAGTCGCCGTGGATCGCGTCGACGGCGTTGCGCGGGAACGGATACGTCGTCAGCAGTTCCAGGGCGTTGGGCAGATCGGCTCCCGCCGCGTTGAGCTGCTCCAGGATCGGCCGCAGGCTCTTCAGGTTGGCCACGGTGTCGTCCCGCGACGCGTTGATCACACGGCTGCCGGTCCTGCCCAGTTTCGACAGCGACGTGAGCATGGCCGTGAGGCTGCGCCGCTGGTCGGCCAGGACCTTCAGGGCCGGAGGCACCGTGTCGAGGGCCCCCGCGATCGTCTTCTTCTCCTGTGCCAGCCGTTCGGCGAGCCGGTCGATGCCGGCCAGCGCCCGGACGATCTCCCTGCGCCGGCCGTCGAGACCGCCGATGAAGGTGTCCAGCTCCGTCAGCAGGGACCTGACCCGGTTCTCCCGGCCCTCCAATGCCTTGTTGAGCTCGGTGGTGATGGTCTTCAGCTGGGCGACCCCGCCGCCGTTGAGCAGCGCCGACAGCGCGGACAGCACCTCCTCGATCTCCGGATTGCGGCCGCTGCGGGACAGCGGGATCCGGGCGCCGTCCTTCAGCCGGCCCGCCGGGGCGGCGTCCACGGGCGCTGACAGCGACACGTACTTCTCGCCGAGCATGCTGGTCTGTCGCAGCTCGGCGATCGCGTTGGCGGGCAGCGCAACCGAGTCCGCGACGCGCAGCCGGACCCGGGCGTGCCAGCCGTCCAGTTCGACCTTCTCGACCGCGCCGACGGTGACGTCGTTCACCTTCACCGCCGACTGGGGCACCAGGTCGAGCACGTCCCTGAACTCGACGGTCACCCGGTAGGCGTTGCCGTCGGCCGCGGCACCGCCGGGCAGTGCGACGTCGTACAGACCGCTGAACTCACAGCCCGTCAGCAGCAGCGAACCGGCCGCCGCCCAGGCCGCCGTCCCCGTGCGCAGCGTCCTCATGCGCGGGCCCCCAGGATTCCGCCGAGCGTACGGTCGACCTGGCCCGTCCCGGACACGGCCCGGGTGCCGGCCGGCCCGAGCTCCGGCAGCGAGCCGAACAGCTTCCGCAGGTCCGCGCAGTCCTCGGCCCCGGCCTCCCCGGTCGTCCGCAGCAGCGAGCAGAGCAGCGCGGCCGGGTCCTGCGGCCGGTCCGGGTTGTTGCGGGTGTCGAGCGTCCCGGCGGACGGGTTGTAGGCGTTCTGCAGGTTGGACAGCCCGGCGGGGGCGACCTCCAGCAGCTCCGCGAGCGCGGCGCGCTGGGTGACCAGCACCTTGGTGACCTTGCTCAGCCCTTCCACGTTCGATGCCAGCGACCGCTTGTTCGCCCGGACGAAGTCGGAGACGTCGGCGAGCGCCGCGCCCAGGTGCCGCAGCGCCGCCGCGAGGTCCTTGCGCTCCGCGGCGAGCTGTCCGGCCACCTTCGCGAGGCTGTCGTTGAAGGACCGGACGTTCTTGTCGTCGGCGGCCAGCGCCGCCGTGAACACCTGGAGGTTGCGCACGGTCGAGAACAGGTCCTGCCGTCCGTCCGACAGGGTCGTCACCGCCCGGGAGAGGTCCTCCACGGACCGGTGGATCGCACCGCCCTGCCCCTGGAGGTTGTCCGCGCTCACGCCCAGCAGCCGCGACAGCGCGCCGTCGCCGTTGGCACCGCGCGGACCGAGCGCCTCCGACGTCGTGTGCAGACTGTCGAAGACCCGGTCCAGCTCCACCGGTACGGCCGTGCGCCGTTCTGGGATGACGTCCCCGCCGCGCATCACCGGGCCGCCCCGGTACACGGGCAGCAGCTGCACGTAACGGTCGCTGACCACGGACGAGTTGATGATCGCGGCCCGGGCCCCGGCGGGCACCTTCCGCCCGGCGTCGTACTCGAGGACCACCCGCACCCGGCGGCCCTCCGGCGTGATCTCCGCGACCTCGCCGATCCGGACCCCGAGCACCCGGACGTCCGAGCCCGGGTAGATGCCGACGGTCCGCGGGAAGAACGCGGTGACGCGGACCGGGTCCTTGCGCGGCCACAGTGCCACCGCGCACGCCGCGACCAGCGCGAGGGCGGTCACCAGCGCCGCCCCCCGCAGCAGCGTCGTGCGCGGCGGACGTACACGCCGTACAGCCATGCGCGGCACACGTATGCGCGGCACACGTATGCGTGACAGGGACGCTTTCACGAGGGACCTCCCGTCCGCGGGACCACCGGAGCGGCGACCAGGTTCTGGATGTAGCTGTCGAACCAGCGGCCGTTGCCGAGGGTGTTGGCGAAGACGCGCACATACGGCGCGAGCAGCCGCACGCTGCGGTCGAGGGCGGCCTGGTTGCGTTCGAGCATGCCGACGACCTGGTTCAGGCCCTTCAGCGCGGGCCCGATCTCCCTGCGGTTGTCCTCGACCAGCCCCGACAGCTGGATCCCGAGCGCCGCGGAACTTTTGAGCAGGGCGTGGATCGCCGCTCGCCGCCGGGAGATCTCCTGGAACAGCGCGTCGCCGTCCTTGACCAGGGCGGAGAACTCGCGGGAGCGCTCGGCGAGGACCGCGCTCACCCCGCCGGCGTGGTCGAGCAGTTCCCGCAGCGCCCGGTCGCGGGAGGCGACCGTGCGGGAGATCCGCGAGAGGCCCTTCACGGACTCCCGCACCTCGGCGGGGGAGTCCTCGAAGGTGGTGGAGATCGTCTCCAGGGCCGCGGCCAGCCGCTCGGTGTCGACCTTCTCGGTGGTCGTGGTCAGATCGCTGAAGGCCGTCACGACGTCATAGGCGGGCGTGGTCCGGTTCAGCGGGATCTCGCTGCCCGGCCTCAGCTGCCCCGGGCCCTCGGGCCTCAGGGCCAGGTACTTGGCACCCAGGATCGTCTTGACGCGGATGGCCGCACCGGTCCGGGTGCCGAGGCCCGGCTCCCCCCTGACCCGGAAGACCACCTTGACGTGGTCCCCGTCCAGGTCCACCTCGTCGACCTTGCCCACCTTCACCCCGGCGACCCGGACCTCGTCTCCGGGCTTGAGCCCGCCGGCCTCCGAGAACGCGGCGCTGTAGGTCTCGCCGTCGCCGATCAGCGGCAGGTCGTCGGCGTTGAACGCGGCGACGGCCAGCAGCGCGAGCGCGGTGAGGCCGGCCGCGCCGATCGTCACGGGGTTCCGGTCCCGGAACGGGATCATGCGTGTCCTCCGTCGTCCCTTCATGCGCACCTCGCCCGGGCGACGTGGAGTTCGGGGGTGATGACCTCCCGGGTCCTCGGCAGCACCACGCGGCCGTCGAAGTCGCAGAGGTAGAAGTTGAACCATGAGCCGTACGAGGCGGTCCTCGTGAGCTTGTCGAGCTTGCCCGGCAGCCGTTTCAGCACGCCCTCCACGGTCTTCTCGTTGTCGTTCAGCGTCCCGGTCAGCTCCCGCAGCTCCGCGATGTCGTCGCGCAGCGGCGGGCGGGCGTCCTCCAGCAGGCCGGCGGTGGCCTCCGTCAGGCCGTTGATGTTCACCAGCGACTCGCCGATCGGCCTGCGGTCGGCGGAGAGACCGGAGACCAGCCGCTGGAGCTGCTTGACCAGCCCGGAGAACCGGGCACCGCGCCTGTCGAGGGTCGCCAGCACCGTGTTGAGGTTGTCGATCACCGAGCCGATCAGCTCGTCGCGGTCGGCGAGGGTGCTGGTGAGCGAGGCGGTGTGCGCGAGCAGGCTGTTCACGGTGCCGCCCTCGCCCTGGAGCGTCCTGACGATCCCGGTGGCGAGCCGGTTCACGTCCTTCGGGCTGAGGGCGGCGAACAGCGGCTTGAACCCGCCCAGCAGAGCGTTCAGATCGAGCGCGGGCTGGGTGCGGGAGAGGGGGATCCGGCTCCCCGGCGGCAGCGTCGCGCCGTCGCCCGGGCCCTCCGTCAGCGCGATGTACCGCGAGCCGACCAGATTGCGATAGCGGATCACGGCACCCGTGCCGGTGAGCAGCGGGCGCTTCTCGGCCACGGTGAACGTGACCTCCGCCAGGGTCCGGTTCCTGATGCCGATCTCCCGGACCTCGCCCACCCGCACGCCGGCGACGCGGATGTCGTCGCCCTCCTCCAGGCCGGTGACATCGCTGAACACCGCCCGGTAGGTGTGCTCCGGAGTGAAGGAGACGGTGGCGATGGTGGTGGCGAGCAGCGCCGTCGCGAGCACCGTCACCACCGCGAAGAGACCGAACTTGATCAGCGGCGAGGCGGTCTCCCCGGCCCGCCGCAGGGACGCGGCCCTCATACGACGCTCACCGCCGTCCCGCGGGCCATCGGGCCGAACAGCAGGGTGGCCACTGCGGGAACCTCGTCCGCGGGTACGCCCAGGACCGGTGCCACGAGCGATCCGACGGCACGCTGCTCGGCCCCGGTCGCGGACACCCGCCGTCCCGCCGCGCCGGCCGGCGCGATCCGGGCGGTGCCGTCGTCCAGCTTCACGTCCGGTGCCGGGACAAGCGGCCGGGGCATGCCCCGGCAGTCGGGGCCCGAGCGCTCCCCCCACCGGGGCTCCTCGCCCGGCCGGTACCCCGGCCGGGGGCGGACGAATTCGAGGGTGATGTGCATCTTTCCGCCTCTGAAGGTCTGTTCCGACGCGGCCTCCTGCCTCACCAGACCGTCGAGCAGGCAGGGGTACTCGGGCGAGTAGCGGGCGAACAGGGCCAGCGTGGGCCGCGAGACACGGCCCAGGGTGATCAGCCGCTCCCCGTTCGCGTCGAGGAACGCGTCCGCGGTGCCCGCGACCCCGGCCGTCGAGGTGAACAGGGCGGCCAGCTGCTCCCGTTTCTCCACGACGGTCCGGCTGGTGGTGAGGGTGTTGCGCAGGATCCTCATCAGGTCCGGTGCGGCGTCCCCGTACACCTCGGCGACGTCCGCGAACCGCGAGATGTCCTCCTGCAGCGACGGCAGATGGGGGTTGAGCCGGCGCAGATAGCCCTCGACCCGGGTCAGGTTGTCGCCGATCCGTTCGCCGCGGCCCTCCAGTGCGGTGGAGAACGCCGAGAGGGTGGCGTTGAGTTCGGCGGGGCGGACCGCGCGCAGCAGCGGCAGCAGATCGTTCATCAGCTGCTGCACCTCGATACCGGCCGCGGTGCGGTCCTGGGTGATGACGTCCCCGGCGCGGATCGTCCGCGCCGGAGGGCCGCCGGGGTCCACCAGGTCGACGTACTTCTCGCCGAACAGCGTCTTGGGCAGCAGCCGGGCCCGGACGTCGGCCGGGATGCGGGAGACGTGCTCCGGGTCCAGGGCGAGGTCGAGCGTCGCCTTCTCCCCGTCGGCCCGTACCCCGCGCACCTCGCCGACCAGCAGTCCGCGCAGTTTCACATCGGCCTGCGGCTCCAGCTGGTTGCCGAGGGCGCCGGTCTCCAGCGTGACCCCGACGACGGGGGTGAACGCCTTCCGGTACACGGCCACGGACAGTGACAGCAGCAGGGCGAGCACGGCGATGAAGACGATTCCGTGGATCCGCAGTCGGACGCGCATCGGCACTACCCCGCAATCCGTACGGTCGTGCTGGCGCCCCAGATCGCCAGGCTGAGGAAGAAGTCCAGGACGTTGACGGCGACGATCGAGGTGCGCACCGCTCGGCCGACCGCGACGCCGACCCCGGCCGGGCCGCCGTTCGCGTGGTAGCCGTAGTAGCAGTGCACCAGGATGATCACGACGGCGAAGACGATCACCTTGCCGAACGACCAGAGCACGTCGACCGGCGGCAGGTACTGCTGGAAGTAGTGGTCGTAGGTGCCGGCCGACTGGCCGTGGTAACCGGTCGTGATCGTCCGGGCGGCGAAGTACGAGGACAGCAGCCCGACCACGTAGAGCGGGACGACGGCGACGAACCCGGCGATCATCCGGGTCGTCACCAGGAACGGCAGCGACGGGACGCCCATCACCTCCAGCGCGTCGGTCTCCTCGCTGATCCTCATCGCTCCGAGCTGGGCGGTGAAGCCGGCCCCGACGGTCGCGGACAGCGCCAGCCCCGCCACCAGCGGGGCGATCTCCCGTGTGTTGAAGTAGGCGGAGAGGAACGCGACGAAGTTGGAGGTGCCCAGCTGGTTGAGCGCCGCGTACCCCTGGAGGCCCACCTCGGTGCCGGTGAAGAAGGACAGGAACGCGATCACCCCCACGGTCCCGCCGACGACGGCGAGCGCGCCGCGGCCGAAGCTGACCTCGGCCAGCAGCCGCAGGACCTCCTTCTTGTAACGGCGGAGGGTGCGCCCGGTCCAGGCCAGCGAGCGCCCGTAGAAGGACAGCTGGGCGCCCAGCTCCTCCAGGGAACGCAGCGGTCGTCCCACGAGACGGTCGATCAGCGCCACGGTCAGCCCTTCTGCGGAACGACTTGGAAGTACACGGCGGTCATCACGAAGTTCGTGACGAACAGCAACATGAAGGTGATGACCACCGACTGGTTCACCGCGTCGCCCACGCCCTTCGGGCCGCCCTTGGCCGTCAGCCCCTTGTACGAGGCGACGATCGCCGCGATCGCCCCGAACACCAGGGCCTTCAGCTCGGCCGCCCACAGGTCGGACAGCTGGGCGAGTGTGGTGAACGAGGCGAGATAGGCCCCGGGAGTGCCGTTCTGCAGGACGACATTGAAGAAGTAGCCGCCCGCGACCCCGACCACCGACACCAGGCCGTTGAGCAGCACCGCGACGACCATCGAGGCCAGCACCCGGGGAACGACCAGGCGGTGGATCGGGTCGATGCCCAGCACCTGCATCGCGTCGATTTCCTCGCGGATCCTGCGGGCGCCGAGGTCCGCGCAGATCGCGGTGCCGCCGGCGCCCGCGATCAGCAGCGCCGTCACGATGGGCGACGCCTCCCTCAGCACGGCGAGCACCGAGGCCGCGCCCGAGAAGGACTGGGCGCCGAGCTGCCGGGTCAGACTGCCGATCTGCAGCGCGATGACCGCGCCGAAGGGGATGGACACCAGAGCCGTCGGCAGGATCGTCACACTGGCGATGAACCAGGCCTGCTGGATGAACTCCCGTACCTGGAAGGGCCGCCGGGGGAGCGTCCTCAGGACGTCCAGGGCCAACGCGAACAGGCTGCCGGAGTGCCGCAGGGCTCCGGTGGGGGAGAGGCTCACGTCCCCGCCACCTCCTTGCGGCCGTGCCGTTCCGCCTCGCGCCGAGCGATGGCCTCCCAGCGGGGCGGGCGGGTGATGCCGGGGCTCGGAAGCAGGCGGGGAGTGACCACGCGGGCGTCGCCGCCGTCGCCGGCCGCCGCGCCCCGGTCCAACTGCGCGAGTTCCAGCTCGACCTGGGCGGCGTCCTTCTCCTCCGCCATCCCGATCGGCCCCTGCATCCTGCCGTGGAGGAACTGCCGTACGACGGGCTCGTCACTGTTCAGCAGCCGCTCGCGGGGCCCGAACACCACCAACTCCCGCCGGAACAGCAGACCGATGTTGTCCGGGACCTGGCGGGCGGAGGCGATGTCATGGGTGACGATGAGGAAGGTGGCGTCGATCTGCGCGTTGAGGTCGACGATCAGCTGGTTGAGATAGGCCACCCGCACCGGGTCGAGTCCCGAGTCCGGCTCGTCGAACAGGATGATCTCCGGGTCGAGCACCAGGGCGCGCGCCAGCCCGGCGCGCTTGCGCATCCCTCCCGAGATCTCGCCGGGCAGCTTCTCCTCGGCGCCGATCAGACCGACCATCTCCATCTTCTCGAGGACGGTCCGCCGGATCTCCGCCTCGGACCGGCGGGTGTGCTCGCGCAGCGGGAAGGCGATGTTGTCGTACAGGTTCATCGACCCGAACAGCGCGCCGTCCTGGAAGAGGACGCCGAACAGCTTCCGCACCTCGTACAGGTCGTGCTCGCGGAGCCGGGTGATGTCCCGGTCCGCGATCCGCACCGACCCGCGGTCGGGCCTGAGCAGCCCGACGAGGGTCTTGAGGAACACCGACTTCCCCGTGCCCGAGGGGCCGAGCATGACCGAGATCTCCCCGGCGGGCAGAGTCAGCGACACGTCCTGCCAGATGACCTGATGGCCGAAGGACTTGGTCAGTCCCTCCACACGGATCTCGACACCCATCCGGTACACCCTCCAGCCGTTGAGCAGCTCCGACACCTGCTCTACGGGGAGGGGCGGGGCGTCCGTCGCGGAGAGGACCGACTTTTTTCGGCGAGGGTCGGCCGGTGCGGTCGGTCACACCCGTGCACCGGGAGGGTGTCGGCTCGGACGGGCCCGGCGCGCCTGCCGCGCGGCCGGTGCGGATCGGCGTGGGCGGGTGCGCACCCGGGGCCCGTGGGTGCGGACGGGGGTGCGTCCCGCGGCTCAGGGCGAGGGCGCGTCCCCCGGAGCCGACGGGGTGGACGGCGGCTCGGACGACACGGTGCGGGACGGACCGGACCCGCCCGGTGCGGGGTCCCCGGAGACGGCGGTCCGCGGCAGGGCGGGTGCGTCGCGGACGGTGGTGTCCTCGGCGGCCGTCGGGTCGGGCAGCGCCGGGATCCCGGAGACCTCCGGAGACCCGGGCACGTCGGGCACATCCGGTACCGACGGCACCGCGGGCGGGGGCACCGGCGGCAGCGAGGGCAGCGCCGGGTCCGGCAGGGGCAGCGGCACGGACGGACCGCCGGGCGTCCGCGTCGCACCCGCGGAGGAAGCGGCCGCGGGGCCGGCGGAGGGAGCCGGCCCGTCGGTGCCCCGGTTCCGGTCGTCGCCGGCCGGCCACTCGTCGGCGGTCTCGGACGTGGCGGGGCGACGTCCCGGCCCGTCCCCGTCGTCGGCGAACGGCACGACGAAACCGGCGACGGCCAGGGTCGCCGCGGCCGACGCCGCGACCACCGGATGAGCGTGGCTCCCCGTCCGGGGCCTGCGCCCCAGCAGCCACAGCGCCAGTCCCAGCGTGCCCGCGAGCGACGCCCGCAGCGTCCGCCGGGCCCGGGCCAGCAGTGATTCCACCGTCCGGTAGCTCAGCCCCATTTCCCGGGCGACCTCCCCGACGTCGAGGTCCTCGGACTTCAGCCGCAGGGCCTCCGCCTGGCGTGCGGGCAGCTCTCCGCTGCGCACGGCCAGCCACCTGGCCTCGGCCCGGTCGCACACGACCTCGTCGAGCGGCGCGGGCCGCGGCACCACCAGCCGCGGGCTACTGCGCACCTCCGCCTCCCGGCTGACCTGCCGGTACCGGTCGACGCACAGCCGCATCGTCACCGTCGTCAGCCACGCCCCCAGCCGCTCGTCGTCGAGGTGGGGGTTCTCGGCCGCCCGCAGCATCGCCTCGTGCACGGCGTCCTCGGCGTCCTCCGGGCTCATCGACCGCCGGCGCGCCACCTTGAGCAGGTCCTCGCGATGGCTCCAGGCACGCTGCCAGCGCTCCTGCGCCGCCCGCTCCTCGGGCCCGCCGGACGCCGCCCCGTCCTGCGGCCCGCCCGAATGCGGTGTGTGCGTCTCCGTCGCCATGAGGGCCCCTTCACGCTCGCCCCGCCGGTCCCGTCCTGCCCGGCGCGGGGTGACATTACCGCCGGGTATCGGGGCTTGTGGAGGGGGCTGCGCGCATCGAGTCCCGACCGTTGCCCACCAGCGGATCCGTGCCGGCGGGCGTTCCGCCGCGGCCGGGACGGATCCGGGAAGGGGGCGCGGCAACCGGCGTGGGCGACGGGTGCGGCGGCACCCTCCTACCGGCTCGCACTCGCCCGTCCGCGGCACCGGCGCCGCCGCGGGCGGCGGACCTCGCGCCGAGGCGATCGCGTTTCCCGCACCGCCCGAGGACGCCGGCGTGCGCGGGCTTAACGTTGGGGCATGCGATTGCGAGTGGAGTTCACGACGGAACCCTTCGACCTCGACGAGGCCCCGGTCCATGCACTGGTCGCCCGCGAGGTCATCCAGGCGGCCCACCTGGACGCCGTGGACGTGGGCCCCTTCGGCAACACGGCCGAGGGTGGGGCGGACGCCGTGCTCACCGCGGTCGACTCGCTGTTGCGCCGGGCACTGGGGGCAGGCGCCACCCGGGTCTCGCTGCAGGTCAACGTGATCGGGGAGCAGGACGCCGCCCCGGCGGTCCGCGACGGCGCGGACGAGGACGAGGAGGGGGAGCAGTGACCGAGCCCGGAGACCACCCTCTGGTCGAAGCGGTGAAACCGCTGGTGGACGCGATGGGCGCGGAGATACTCCGCCCCGACCAGGCCCAGCCGGACGATGTCGTCCTCTCCTGGGACGATGCCGAGGTGCTGGCCGTCCGGCTGCCGCAGCTGTCCGACTCGCTGGACCACATCCTGGCCGCCATGGAGCGCCGCTACGGCATGCCGCTGTCGGCTCTCGACCGCAAGGTGAAGCAGTCGGTCGTCCGGACGCTGGAGGCACGCGGAGCCTTCTCCGTACGGCACGGGGTGGAGACGGTGGCGAGCGCGCTCGGGGTCAGCCGGTTCACCGTCTACAACTACCTGAACCGGGAGAATGCCGCTCGGGGTGAGTAGCCGGGCACTCCGCGTACACGGCCGCCGTCCATATGTCGGGACGGCGGCTTTTCCGTCCAGGAAATTTCAACAAAGTGTTGACGGGCTGTCCGGGGAAGGCGTTAGCTATCCGCAGCCCGTCCGACGCACCTTGCAGAACAGCCACGGAGGCTCCCGTGTCTTCGACTTCCGTACCGGGCCTCACCCGGTTCAACACCTCGACGGACAGCGAGGCCCAGGCCGTGCTGCACGAGGTGTGCGCCAGCTCGGCCTGGGGCGGCGAACTCCTCGCCCGGCGCCCCTACGCCACCGTCGAGGCCCTCCTCGCGGCCAGCGACGCCGCCATGGCGGAGCTGACCGCCGAGGACCTGGCCGAAGCGATGGCGGGGCACCCGCCGATCGGCCGGCCGAAGCCCGGGGACCCGACCTCCTCCCGCGAGCAGAGCGGGATGGCCGGTGCCTCCGAGGAGCTCAGAGCCGAAATGCTCGAACTCAACCTGGCCTACCAGGACAAGTTCGGCCATGTCTTCCTGATCTGCGCCACCGGCCGTACCGGTGAGCAGATGAGGGACGCCGTCCGGGAGCGGATCGACCACTCGCCCGAGCAGGAGCGGGAGATCGTCCGCGCCGAACTGGGGAAGATCAACCGGATCCGGCTCACCCGTCTCGTGGAGGAAGAGAGCGTATGAGCACCGAGACAACGGCGTCCGTGTCCACCCACATCCTGGACACGAGCAGGGGCCGCCCCGCCGAGGGCGTCGCCGTCTCCCTGTCGGCCCGCGAGGGTTCCGGCGGCGGGTGGACGGCACTCGGCGGATCCGCGACCGACGCGGACGGCCGGTGCAAGGACCTGCCGGCACTGCCGGAGGGCACGACCCACGTACGGCTCGACTTCGAGACCGAGTCGTACTTCGCGAAGAAGCAAGCCGAGGCCCAGCAGGACGCCCCCGCGAATCGGGACAGCGGTGCGTTCTTCCCGGAGGTGGCGATCACGTTCGCCGTCGTGCCGGGCGAGCACTACCACGTACCGCTGCTGCTCAACCCGTTCGGCTACTCCGTTTACCGAGGGAGCTAGCAGACAATGACAGCCACATCCCGACCCGGCCGCCCCGTACTCCTGGGACAGAACCAGTACGGCAAGGCCGAGAACCGCGTCGTGAAGATCACGCGGGACGGCGACACCCACCACATCAAGGACCTGAACGTCTCGGTCGCGCTCTCCGGCGACATGGAGGACGTCCACTACTCCGGTTCGAACGCCAACGTGCTCCCGACCGACACCACCAAGAACACGGTGTACGCGTTCGCCAAGGAGCACGGCATCGAGTCCGCCGAGCAGTTCGGCATCCACCTCGCCCGCCACTTCGTGACCTCGCAGGAGCCGATCCACCGCGCGCGCATCCGCATCGAGGAGTACGCCTGGGAGCGCATCGCGACCTCCGACGCCAACTCCAAGTTCATCGGCGCCGACGAGGTCAGGCACTCCTTCGTCCGCCAGGGCCAGGAGACCCGCCTCACCCAGATCACCTACGACGGGAAGTCGTGGGAGGTCGTCTCCGGCCTGAAGGACCTGGTCGTGATGAACTCGACGAACTCCGAGTTCTGGGGCTACGTCAAGGACAAGTACACGACCCTCCGGGAGGCGTACGACCGCATCCTGGCCACGGAGGTCTCCGGCCGCTGGCGGTTCAACTGGACCGACGACGAGCAGAAGGCGCCCAACTGGGACAAGTCCTACGAGCAGGTGAAGAAGCACATGCTCCACGCCTTCGCCGAGACCTACTCCCTCTCGCTGCAGCAGACGCTGTACCAGATGGGCGCGCGCATCATCAACAACCGCGCGGAGATCGACGAGGTCCGCTTCTCCCTGCCGAACAAGCACCACTTCCTCGTCGACCTGGAGCCGTTCGGGCTCAAGAACGACAACGAGGTCTACTTCGCCGCCGACCGTCCCTACGGGCTCATCGAGGCGACGGTCCTGCGGGACGGCGCCGAGGCGCGGATCCCGGTCGACCTGACCAACCTCTGACCGCCGCCCCGGCCGCCCGTCGACACGGCCGCGGCGGTCGGAGAGCCGCCCGTCGGACGGGACCGGCCGCGGCCCCGTCCGTCCGTCCGTCCGGACGGACGGACGGGGCGGTACCGGGCACGAGGGAACAGGTGGTTTCCTTGACACGTGCACGTGGGGCGGACACGCCCGCGCCGGTCCCGCCCACCCGGTCCTCCCACCCTTTCGGCACCCACGGCCCCCGGGCCGTGGCACTCAAATCCTCCAGGGTCCTGCCGTGCCCGCACCGCCACTGAAAGTCAAAGGACGCACCGCCATGGCAGCATCGGCAGCAGCCCCGCGCATCGTCATCGAGAACTGCTCGATCGCGACCGTGGACGCCGACGACACCGAGTACGCCTCCGGCCACATCGTCGTCGCCGGCAACCGCATCGAGTCGGTCGGTCCGGGCAGGGCCCCCGAGAACCTGGAGAACGTGGTCCGACGCGTTGACGGCACCGGCCACCTCGCCACCCCCGGCCTGGTCAACACGCACCACCACTTCTACCAGTGGATCACCCGCGGCCTCGCCACCGACCACAACCTGTTCGACTGGCTCGTCGCGCTCTACCCGACCTGGGCCCGCATCGACGAGCAGATGGCGTACTCCGCCGCGCAGGGCTCCCTGGCGATGATGGCCCGCGGCGGCGTCACCACCGCGATGGACCACCACTACGTCTTCCCGAAGGGCTCCGGCGATCTTTCCGGCGCCATCATCCGGGCCGCGTCCGAGATGGGTGTCCGGTTCACCCTGGCCCGGGGCTCCATGGACCGCAGCGAGAAGGACGGCGGTCTGCCGCCGGACTTCGCCGTCGAGACCCTCGAGGGAGCCCTGGCCGCCACCGAGGAGACCATCGACGCGCACCACGACGCCTCCTTCGACGCGATGACGCAGATCGCGGTCGCCCCCTGCTCCCCGTTCTCGGTCTCCACCGAACTGCTCAAGCAGGGCGCCGAGCTGGCCCGCCGCAAGGGCGTACGCCTCCACACCCACGGCAGCGAGACCGTGGAGGAGGAGAAGTTCTGCCACGAGCTCTTCGGCATGGGCCCGACCGACTACTTCGAGTCGACCGGCTGGCTCGGCGAGGACGTGTGGATGGCGCACTGCGTCCACATGAACGACTCCGACATCGAGGCGTTCGCCCGGACGAAGACCGGTGTCGCCCACTGCCCCTCGTCCAACGCCCGGCTCGCCGCCGGTATCGCCCGCGTACCCGACATGCTGAAGGCCGGTGTCCCCGTCGGCCTCGGCGTCGACGGCACCGCGTCCAACGAGTCCGGCGAACTGCACACCGAACTGCGCAACGCGCTGCTCGTCAACCGCCTCAACCCGGTGCACCGCGAAGCCGCGCTGAATGCGCGTCAGGCGCTGCGCCTGGGCACCTACGGCGGCGCGCGGGTTCTCGGCCGCGCCTCGCAGATCGGCTCCCTGGAGCCGGGCAAGCTCGCCGACCTGGTCCTCTGGAAGCTGGACACCCTCGCCCACGCCTCCATCGCCGACCCGGTGGCCGCCCTCGTCCTCGGCGCGGCGGCCCCGGTCACGCTCTCCCTCGTCGGCGGTGAGCCGGTCGTCGAGAACGGCCGGCTGCTCAGGGCCGACGAGGACGCCATCGCCCGCTCCACGCGGGACGAGGCCCAGCGCCTCGCGCGGATCGCCGCGCAGGCCTGACACCCCCGGTAGTCCGGTCGAGGGGGACGGCCCTCGACCGGCGGGCCGCGGACCCGAGCGGGGTCCGCGGCAGCCGCCGCCGGGAGGTTGTGTGCCGAGAACACGGCACACACCTCCCGGCGACGGTGAACTCTCTCGTGCCGGCATCCCTCGGTACTTCTCCACAGGCGCACCTCACAGCAACAGCACCTGCATCACGCACCACTTCTGACCTCCCTGACACCCACGTCGGAGCCGACGTGTTGTTCGAGCTCGCCGCGATCGTCTCCATGTGCATCGTGATGCTCGTCTGCATGACCGAGTCCACCGCGGACACACTGGCCCTCGGCAGGATCGTGGACCGGCCGGCCGACGAGCGGACCATCGAGGGCGGACTGCGCGCCGACACCCTCGGTAGCGCGAGCAGCCCGCTCTTCGACGGCTTCATGCGCAGCGCCTTCGCGCAGAACATCGGCCTGGTCGCGATGACGAAGGTCCGCAGCCGCCATGTGGTGGCCGCCGGCGGCATCCTGATCCTGCTGGGGCTCTGTCCCGTCGCGGCCTCCGTCATCGCCCTCGTCCCGCTGCCGGTCCTCGGCGGCGCGGGCATCGTCCTCTTCGTCCTCTTCGGTTCGGTCGCCGCCGGCGGCATCCAGACGCTGGCCGCGGCCGCACTGGAGAAGGGCGAGAACGCGCTGATCGTGGCGTGTCCTCCGTGGGCATCGGGCTGATCCCGATCGCGGCGCCGGAGTTGTGCCACGCCTTCCCGAAGGACCTGCTGGTGGTGCTCGACTCCGGCATCTCGACCGGCTGCGTGGTCGCCATCGTGCTCAACCTGGCCGTCAACCACCTCGGCACCGGGACGCGCACCGGCGACGCGTCACCGGCCGAGGCGGAACGGGTGCCGGATCCGGTCCCGGTGCACTGAGGGACCCGCCGTGCTGGGCACGGCGACGGCGTGCTGCGGGCCGTCGCCGTGCGTGTCCGGGGCTCCCCGTCCGCGGCGGCCCGACGGCGACGCGGGGCGCGTACGGCAGACCGGGCCGCCGGACCCGCTGACCGCCGTGCCCACGTCCGTTCCGCCCCGGGCCACCGGCCGGGGCCGGCCGTGGGCGAAGTGACCCGCCTCAGTCCCCCGGACGCCAGTCCGGCCGGCGGCCGCTGAGGCCGATGACCCGGTCGAGCAGCGTGGCGTCGTCCGGCACCTGGACCACGGGGCCGAACATGCCGCCGCGGCCTCCGTCGTCCGCGGCCGGGGCCAGCAGGCCGTAGGACACCCGCAGGGCGGCCTCGTCCGGCGCGTAGTCCCGGCCGGTGGCGCGCGCCAGGTCCCAACCGTGGACGAGCAGCTCGTTGAGGGCGACCCTCCCCGCGACGGCGGCCGGGAAGACGATCCCGCCCGCCCGGGTGTCGCCGTCCCACGCCCCGGGGTCGCGCCAGGCGTTCACCAGTTCGTCCAGCAGCCTCGGCAGCTCCGAGCGCCAGTCGCCCCCCAGGACCCACTCCACGGTTCCCGGGTCGACGGCGGTCGACGGCCCGAAGTCCTTGCGGGCGGCGTCCCGGAAGGCCGCGGAGAGCCCGACGACATGGGCGAGCAGTTCCCGTACGGCGTACTTCGGGCACGGGGTCGGCTCCCCGAGGCTCGCGTCCGTCACCCCCTCGGCCAGGCGTGCCACGGCGGTGGCCACCGGACCGAGGTCCGGCGTGCCGGTCCTGTTCGTACCGTTCGTGCTGTTGGTCTCCATGACGGTGCAGACGTCCCGGCCGGCCGGAACTCATCGGCCGGGAGCCGCGCGGGTCCGGGAGGGCCCGTACGGCCGGGAGCCGCACGGGCCGGGCACGTCTCGGTGCGGCCCGGAGCCAGCGGGGCCCGCGCGGTCACGTAGGGCCGTGCGGCCCGCACGGGACCGCGAGTGCCGCGCTCCGGCGGCCGTCCCTCGCCCGAACGGGCCATCCTCCGCACGGGCAAGCGCCTCTGCCCCGGTCAACGCCCATACGCTCCCCAGGTGACCCGTACCACTGCCCTGAACACCGGCCTCGACGCATTCCTCACCTGGGCGGAGACGGAGCGGAAGACCGCCCTGCCGCCCCGCCCCGCGGACGCGGTACTGACCCTGCTGGCGCTGCACGGCGCGGACCGCCGCGCGGGTGTACCCGAGCCGACGCCCGAGCTGGTGCGCCGGGTCCTCGTCGAGGACCTGCCGCTGCTGCTGTGGGCGAGCCCGGACGAGGCCGCCGCCGTCCCGTCCGTGCTCACCGCGCTCGCGGACCGCGTACGCGACGCGGGCCGGCTGAACGCCAAGCGCCATGCGCGCGTCCTCACCGCGGCCGGCGACGCCGTACCGGAGTTCGTCCGGGCCCTGGGCGACCCCCGCAACCTGACCTGGCCCCGCTGGTACGCGTCGCTGCTGCGGGCGGACGGCGTCGAGGCGGACGACCCCGAGGCGGTACGCGCCTGGCTCGCCGCGCTCGACTCGGCACCTCACGCGGAGCGGCCGGGGCTCCCCGAACCCCTGCACCGCTCGGACGTCACCGCGGCCACCTTCGCGGCCCGCATCCGGCTCACCGACGCCCTGCTGGCCGCCTTCGCCCACGACGTCGAAGGACCCTCACCGGCGGGGCCGCTGCTGCCCACGACTCCCGCCCTGGAGGCCGCCCGCCCCGAGGAGGCGCTCACGTCCGAACTGGAGGCGCTGGCGGTGGACCTGACCGACCGCTGGACGGCGGCGGGCCTCGCCGAGGCGCTCTCGGGACCGTACGAGGGCCTCGCCCCCGGGCCCGAGGCCCTGCCGCACGTCGTCCTCGCCGACCGCTTCCTCGACGAACACCTCGACCACCACGGCGACTCCGCCACTCCGCTGCCCCCGCCCGCCGCCGTGCCCGGCCCCGGTGAGATCCGGACGCTGCTGCACGCGGCCCCGCTGCCCGCGGCACTGGCGGCCGGGAGCGACGACGTCCGCGACCTGGCCGAGCAGTGCGGCTTCCCCGGACCGGCCGAGGCCGTCTGGACCGGCGGCACGCCGCAGGAACTCGTCGAACTCGGGGCCGACGTGCTCGCCGCAGTCGTGGAGCGCATCGCCGCCGGCTCCGACCCGGACCGCGCCGCCGACGAGGAGTACGCACTCGACGCCGCGCACGTCCTCTACGGGCTGTACGCGCGGGGCGGCACCCCGGAGTCCGTGGCCCGCAAGGCGTCGGGCCACACCGACCTGACCGTCCCGCCCGACCTGGAGGACGCCCCGGCCGTCGTCCCCGCCTCGGCCCCGCCCGGGTACGAGACGCCGCCGCTCGCCGAACTGTCCGGAGTACTCGGCATTCCCGGTCTCACCGAGGACGACCGCGCGGCGGTCGACGGCCCGGCCCGCGCGCTCGCCGCCGTGGTGGACGCACTGACCCGTACCGGCTGCGTCTTCCGCACCGGCGACGCCTACGGTCTCACCCCGCTCGGCAACGCCGTCGTCCGCCACGTCCTCGCCGTGGGCCACGTCGCCGCCCCCGACGAGCACGAACTCGTCTCCTGGGACGCGGCACGCACCGTCACCGCCGTCCAGTACTGGCCGCCGGCCGTCGCCGCCACGGCGGTCACCGCGTGGACGACGGCACGTGGCGCCACCGACGCGGCGTGGAGCGAGCTGCTGGACGCCGTCTCCGCGGCCAAGTCCGCCGACTTCCACCGCACGCTGACGACGGCCCTGTTCGACCGGCTGGACCGGGCGGGCATCCCCGACGGACCCCTGCGGGCCGCGCTCACCGACCCCGTCACCGGTGCCCACGCCCACCGGCTTCTCCACTCCCGGGGCGAACCCGCGGACGAGGGCCTCGTGCCCCTCACCGCGCGGGCCACGCTCCTGCTGGAGGAGCTGGACGCCTGCTGGGCGGCGGACATGCGGACCTTCGTGGCCGCCGCCGACGCGGACCGCGCCCCCGAGCCCGCTCCCACCGCCCTGGTCGAGGCATTCGACGAGGCCGCCGCCGGCTGGCCGGGCGGTGCCCCGTCCTTGCTGACGGCACTGGCGGAGAGCGACCCTGCGGGCGCGGCCCGCGTCCTGGAGGACCTGCGGGGACGCCACCCGGACGGCAGGGTGGCAGACTTGGCGGCGCACGCCGCGAAGACGGCGAGGGCGACCGTGAAGCGGTCCGCGGCGCGCCGCCGCGGCACGGGAAGGTGAGGGCGCCGGATGTCCGCGGCAGACGAGGTGCCGGAACTCGGGCCGGAGCGGGAAACGGCAGGCCACCGGCTGCAGATCGAGTACTGCACCCAGTGCCGCTGGCTGCCCCGCGCCGTATGGCTGGCCCAGGAACTCCTCGGCACCTTCGACCGCACCGAGCTCACCGAGGTGGCGCTGAAGCCGGGCATCGGGGGCGTGCTCGTGGTGCGGGTCGACGGAGAGGTCGTCTGGGACCGCCGTGAGCAGGGGTTCCCCGAGCCGACCGCCGTGAAGCGGGCCGTCAGGGACGTGGTCGCGCCTGGCAGGACGCTGGGCCACAGCGAACGTCAGGACCCCGTGGGCGGCTCTCCCTCCTGACTCCCGGGCATCTCCGTCCGCCCGCCCCCGTGCCCTCCGCCCTCTTGCCGGGCGCGGCCGGACTGTGCGATACAGGTCTGGACCAATGCCCGGCGGACGGAGGCAGCCCGGTGCGACGACCCCTGCTCTTCCCCGTGCTGACGTGTACGTGCGTGCTGCTCGTCGCGGCATGCGGCGGTGGCGCCGGGGCCGCGGACACCCGCAGTCCCTCCGTGCCGAGCGGCGTCACCGTCCAGGCGAGCAGCGCGACCTCGGTGCACGTCATGTGGGAGCACTCCACGGACGACACCGGCGTCAGCGGCTACGAGGTCTACCGCGCCGGCACGAAGGCCGCGTCCCTCCCGGCGGCCACGCGCATGACCGACATCGACGGCCTCACCCCTTCCACCCCGTACGCGTTCACCGTCCGCGCCCTCGACACCGCAGGCAACGCTTCGGCACACAGTGCCCCGGTCCGCGTCACCACGCTCGAACCCGCCGTCGAGGACCGGCGCCCGCCCGGCCGCCCGGGAGTCCTCCGGGGCCGAGCCGACGGGAGTCGTGCGGTCACCCTGTCCTGGGGTGCCTCGGCCGACGACCGGGGAGTGACGGCGTACGACGTCTACCAGGCGGACTCCCGTATCCACAGCGTGCCCGGAACCGCCACCACGGCCCGGGTCACCGGTCTGCGTCCGGGCACGGTCTACACGTTCACCGTCCGCGCCCGGGACGCGGCCGACAACTCCTCGCCGGACAGCGCCCCGCTCGACCTGACGACCGCCGGGGCACCGGGCGCGGGCCCGGGAACGGCACCCACCGGGCTCACCGCGGCCATCCGGCGCACCGCCCCCTCCGTCCACACGGTCGAGCTGACCTGGACCCCGCCGGCGACGGGCGGGCCGGTCCGGGAGCACCAGCTCTTCCTCGACGGCACCCTCGCCACGACGATCGTCTGGGGCGCCGAACCTCCGCCCGGCCCCGTGAAGTACACCCTCACCGTGACCGACCCGCCGGGCACCCGCCACTCGCTGAAGCTGCGTGCCAGGCTCCCGGACGGCGATTGGGGGGACTTCTCGGCCCAGCGGACGGTGGTGGTGGGGGACTGAGGCGGGTCCGGGGAGCCGGCCCGGACCGTGTCCGCACCGTGAACGGTCCCGGTGAGGACCGGCACGGACACGTCGCCGTCGGTTCCGTCCCCGGTCGCCCCGGGGCGCCGTTGCCCCGGGCGCGGGCAGCCGGAGCGCGGGCAGCCGGAGCGCGGGCAGCGTCCGTCGACACCCATCGCGGTGGTCCCGTCGTCCACCGCGACCACCGGCCACCCGTCGACGGCCGCCGGACCAAGCGGAACGACACCTGCCGGGATCCGGCTCAGGGAGTCCGCCGTGCGGCGCCGTCCCTGTGCGGGGCGGGCACGAACCGCACCCGGAACGTCTTCGGCCACCACTTGCCGGTCAGCAGGAACTGATCGGTTCCCGGGACGGCCGCGATCCCGTTGAGGACGTCCGCGTGCCGCCGCTCGGCCGCGCCGATCAGGCCGTTCGCGGAGATCTCCCCCGTCACACGGCCGGTGCCGGCGTCGATCCGCACGATCCGGTCGGTGGGCCAGACGTTGGCGTACACGAGGTCGCCGACGCACTCCAGTTCGTTGAGCCGGTTCACCCGCCGCCCGTCGAGGGTGACGACGACCGAGCCCTTCCTCCCGAGGGTCCCGGGGTCCCGGAAGACGAGGCGGGCGGAGCCGTCGCTCGTCACCAGGCGGCCGTGGCGCGGCTGGTGGCACACTCCCCAGCCCTCGCCGTCGTACGGAACCCGGCGGAGCTCGGCGAGAGTCCTTGCGTCGCGCTCGATCGCGACACCGTCGCGCCAGGTGAGCTGCCACAGGGTCCGGCCCACGATGGTGATCCCCTCACCGAACAGCGGTGCCGGCAGTCGCACACGCCGGGTGGGCGCGGCACCCGGCGGGCCCCATCCGATCGTCGAACGGCCGGAGACACCCGTGCTCTCGTAGAGCACGCCGCGGGCCATCTCCAGGCCCTGGGTGAAGGCCTCCGGGTCGTGCGGCAGGGTCCCGACGACCTCGACCCGCAGACGCTCGACCGTTGTCGCCGCCCGGCCCTGCGCCGGACCCCGTCCGCCGGCACCGCCGTCCGCCGTACAGGAAGGTGCCAGGGCCCCGGCGGCGAGGGCCAGGACGACCACAGGGGTCACGAAAGCGACGCGCATGCCCCGCACCCTCGCACGACGCCGCTGCCCCCGCCGCTGTCCCTCCACCGGCTCACCGGGGGATTCGCCCCCGTGACGCACTCCCCCGCCGTGATCCTGTGCGGCGGCCCGGGCCGCGATTCCCACACGGGAGAGCTCCCGGACAGCGAGGACGCTGCCGGGAGCTCTCCCGTACCGCGATGGTGCCGTTGTGCCGGTGGCCGGCCCGTCAGCCCCGCTGGGAGGCGTTGCGCCGGCGCTTCGCGACGACCAACGCGCCGCCGCCGAGCAGCAGCAGACCGCCGGTCGCGGTCAGCAGTGCGACCGTTCCGTCGGACGAGCCGGTGTCGGCCAGCGAGGGTCCCGAGTCCTTGTCGTCGTCCCCGTCGTCCCCGTCGTCGTCGTGGTCGCGGCCGTCGCGGTCGTCGTAGTCGTCGTGGTCGCGGCCGTCGTGGTCACGGCCGTCGCGGCCGTCGTGGTCGTCGCTGCCGTGGCGTCCGTGGTCGTCGTCACCGCTGCCGGGGCGCCCGTGGTCGCCGTCACCGGGGCGTCCGTGGTCGTCGTCGCCGTCACCGGGGCGCCCGTGGTCGTCGTCGCCGTCGCCGTCGCCGTCTGCGTCGATGGTCACCCGAACGGTGAGGACGAGCTCGGACTCCGCGCCGGCCAGCTGGAAGTAGTAGGCGCCTTCCGGCGTCCCCGCGGGGACGGTGAACGTCGAGTCCACGACTCCGCTCCCGTCGGCTGTCCACGTACCTACCGTCACGACGGGACGGTCGTCACCGCCGCCGACCGACGACGTGGGTGACGGGCTGGGCTTGGGGCTGGACTTGGGGTCGGCCGCAGTGAAGGACTGCGGGACCGCCGCGGAGCGGCCCAGCGCGGCAGCACCGCCGGGTCCGCCGGCGCCGCCACCACCGCCGACCGGTACGAGACGACCGGTGGTCTGCTCGTTCGGCTGGAAGCCCCGCCCGAGGAAGTCGACCACCTGTCCGGTCTCCAGGACCAGGTCCACGTCCTCGACGGTCAGATTGGGGGCGGGCGGGTACTGCGCGAATGCCGGCTGGGCCGCGATCAACGGGGCTGCGGCAACAAGGCTTGCGGCAGCGGCGGCCACGACGAGTCGCCGTACGGAGCGTCTGGGCATGGTTTCGGGCTCCTTAGTGGAAGACGCTTGACGAGTGGTGATCGTTATTGCTTTTCGAAAGAGAGGTTCGAACCGCTTTGCAGGACAGGTTGTGTGCCGCACGCGCGGCGGGCCGTGGTCACCGCGACGGCAACCGGGGACGGCCACGAGGCAGGCGCCTGCTTTGCCCGACCACCGGACGCCCAGCGGCACCGGACCGGGCCTGTGTGGCTTCCGGGGCTGCGGCGCCTACTGCTCGCCGTCATTCGTTCGCATGGGTATGTCCAAAGCAGACACTCGCGTGCCCTCCGCACCGCCTCCACCGGCACTCGTGGTCGTACTCCGTCAGGCCGTTCGAGAAGATCAAGCGCTTCGATCCGTAGACATGAACCGGCCCATCCGAAACAGGCGCACCACGGTGTTCGGCAGGACGGTGTACGAGCAGCACTCGGATGGAGCTGAAGGGTCGCCGTCACGGGCGGAGGAGTGCGTTCGGGAACGCGGGCCGCGGCCGTGCGTCAGGAGATCCGGACCGGGAACGAGCCTCGGGAGCGTTCGTCCGGGCCGCGCGGGCACGGCCGCGGGTTCGGAAACCCGGGCCCGGGGACGTGAGCCCGGGACGAGCGTCCGGTCCCGGCCGGGGCCGGCGGGACCGGACGCCGTGGTCGATCAGAGCCGCAGCGCGCCGGAGGCGAGGTGGTCCGCGTACCAGGCGTAGGTGTCGGCGAGGCCGTCACGCAGGCCGATCCTCGGTTCCCAGCCGAGCGCGGTGATCCGGGAGATGTCCAGCAGCTTGCGCGGGGTCCCGTCGGGCTGCCCCGGGTCCCATTCGAGGGTTCCGCGGTAGCCGACGACCTCCGCCACCTGCTCCGCGGCCTCCCGGATGGTCAGGTCCGTTCCGGTGCCGACGTTGACGGGGCCGTCCGCGTCGTAGTGCTCCAGCAGGTGGAGGCAGGCCCGGGCCAGATCGTCCACGTGCAGGAACTCCCGGCGCGGCGTTCCGGAGCCCCAGTTCACGACCCGTGGTGCTCCCTCCCTGCGGGCCTCGTCGAAGCGGCGGATCAGCGACGGCAGCACATGGGAGTGCTCGGGATGGAAGTTGTCCCCGGGGCCGTACAGATTGGTCGGCATGGCACAGATCCACGGCAGGCCGTGCTGGCGCCGTACCGACCGGACCTGCTGGATCCCGGCGATCTTGGCGATGGCGTAGGCGTCGTTGGTCGGTTCCAGCGGGCCGGTGAGGAGCGCGTCCTCCCGGATGGGCTGGTCGGCGAACTTGGGGTAGATGCAGCTGGACCCCAGGAACAGCAGCCGCTCGACCCCGTGCTCCAGCGCGGCGTCCAGCACATTGACCTGGATCCGCAGGTTGTCGGAGATGAAGTCGGCGGGCCGGGTGGCGTTGGCCCTGATCCCGCCCACGCGGGCGGCGGCGAGCACCACCACGTCCGGTCGGGCGGCGGCGAACCAGTCGAAGACCTCACGGCGCTCGCGCAGGTCCAGTTCCGCGGAACCGGGTCCCGTCAGGCCGGTGAAGCCCTCCCGCGACAGATGCCGCCACACCGCCGAACCGACGAGTCCACGGCGTCCGGCGACGAGCACCCGGGCCGAGCGGTCCAGGGGGCGGCGGACGGCCCCGTACGGTTCCGAGAGCACGGAGGTCACGACTGCACGCTCCGTTCGACGGCCACCGGGCGCGGTGCCTCTTCGGCGAGCGCCTTCACCGGGGCGGCGAGCCGGGCGTCCGGTCCCCCGCCGGGAGTCGGCAGGGCCGGGGCGGTGCCGGCCGACCGCCTGCGCCTGACGGCCCGCGCGATCCCGACCAGTCGGGACGGGCGTCCGGTCCGGCCCGGACGGGAGATGCGGGCGAGCCGGGCCAGGCGGGCGGACCGGCCGGTCGTGTGGCACTGCGGCCGGTATTCGTAGGCGTACCCGTGGGCACCGCGGTCCTCCTTCGGCGAGGCCATGTTGAGGACCGTGCCGACCACGGAGGCACCCACGTGCCGCAGGGCGCGCAGGGCCTCCGCGACCTGGTCGCGGCTGGTCCGGGACGCCCGGACGACCAGGAGGTAGCCGTCCACCTCGGAGGCGATCACGGAGGCGTCCGCGACGGGGAGCACCGGAGCGGTGTCCACCACGACATGGTCGAACTTCTCGGCGAGACCGCGGAGTACGGACTTCAGCTGCGCGCTGCCGAGCAGCTCGGTGGGGTTCGGCGGAACCGCGCCGCTGGTCAGTACGGAGAAGGATCCCGCGGACTGCAGCAGTTGCTGCACCTCGGCCCGGCCGATCAGCGCGGTGGTGAGCCCGGCGTCCCTGATCAGGCCCAGGGTCCGGGCGGTGGAGGGACGGCGCAGGTCGGTGTCGACCAGGCACACCGAGGCTCCGGTCTCGGCCAGGGTCGCGGCGAGGTTCACCGCGACACTCGTCTTTCCCTCGCCGGACAGCGGGCTGGTCACCGCGATCACCTTCGGCGGCCGGTCCACGTCCACGAACTGCAGACAGGTGCGAAGCCGCCGGAAGCCCTCGGCGCGCAGCCCGTGCATGTCGTCGCGGAGTGCCAGCGGCCGGCTGGTCGCCCGGGGGTCGTGCACGATGCTGCCGAGCACGGGCGGTCCGCCGAAGCCGGCCACGGCGTCGGTCAGTGCCTTGGACGTGCGGACCGACGAGTCCAGGGTCTCCCTCGCCAGGGCGAAGCCGACCCCGAGGATCAGCCCGGCCAGGAGCCCGAGTGCGATGTTCACGGCCGGCCGCGGCGAGAACGGCGCGCCGGGCACGGAGGCCGGCTCGGTGACGCTCAGCCGCACCGGTGACGAATCGGCGTCGATCGGGCGCTCGAGACCGCGGATCACCTCGGTGAACCGTACGGCGACGGCGTTGCTGATGCGTGCCGCCCGTTCCGCACCGGTGTCGGTGACGGTGAGCTGGAGCAGCACCGTGTCGGGCTGGGCTGTCGCGCTGATCTTGCTGCTCAGTGCGGCCGGTGACATCTTCAGCTTCAGCTGTTTCACGACGTGCCGGGTCACCAGGGGGCTCGTCGCCACTTCGGCGTACGAACGCACACGGGCCTGGGTGAAGAGATTGCCCTGGGCGAGCTGCGCGGTGTCGGCGTCGGTGCCGCCCTGCAGCGAGACGAAGAGCTTGGAGGTGGCCCGGTATTCGGGGACGGCCGTGTACGTGAGGAGCACGCCGGCCGCCGTGCCGAGCAGGGTCAGCGCGGTGATGGCGCGCCAGCGGCGAGAGAGGACTCGTAGGTAGTCGCGAAGGTCCAAGGTGTCCGTCCCCGATCGGATCCGGTGAAGGGCTGGGTGGGGTGGTGCCCCACCTTACGGCGAAAGGGGCGAAATACGACATAACGCCACATTGCATAAGAAATGCAGTAATTGTTGCCTACACTGGTGCGGTGCCGGGGCGCCCATCTGCAAGGGACCTTCCGTCGCCTCGTGAAACCTCATCAGCCAAGGAGCGCGTGTGACCGCCAGAACGGCACTCATCACCGGCATCACGGGCCAGGACGGCTCCTATCTCGCCGAACTGCTGTTGGACAAGGGCTACCGGGTGCACGGGATCGTCCGCCGCGCCTCCACCTTCAACACCGAGCGCATCGAGCACCTCTACCGTGACCCGCACGACCCGGAAGCACGTCTCTTCCTGCACTACGGCGACCTCACCGACGGAACGCGGATGACGGGCCTGCTGGAGCAGGTGCAGCCGGACGAGGTCTACCACCTCGCCGCCCAGTCGCACGTGCGGGTGTCGTTCGACGAGCCCGAATTCACCGGTGACACCACGGGGCTGGGCACCACCCGGCTGCTGGAGGCCATCAGGAGGACGGGCCTGCCCTGCCGGTTCTACCAGGCCTCCAGCTCGGAGATGTTCGGCGCGGCCCCACCGCCGCAGGACGAGCGCACCGCCTTCCATCCCCGCTCGCCCTACGGGGCGGCGAAGGTGTACGCGTACTGGGTCACCCGCAACTACCGTGAGGCGTACGGTCTGTACGCCGTCAACGGCATCCTGTTCAACCACGAGTCCCCGCGCCGCGGCCCGACGTTCGTCACCCGGAAGGTGGCCGTGGCCGCCGCCCGGATCAAGGCCGGCCTCCAGGACGTGGTCCACCTCGGCAACCTCGACGCCCGCCGGGACTGGGGCTACGCCGCCGAGTACGTCGAGGCCATGTGGCTGATGCTGCAGCAGGACGAGCCCGACGACTACGTGATCGCCACCGGTGCCGGCCACAGCGTGCGCGAGTTCGTCGACCAGTGCTTCGCGCACGTCGGCCTCGACTGGCGCGACCACGTGCGTTTCGACGAGCGCTACTTGCGCCCGACCGAGGTCGACCACCTGATCGGCGACGCCTCCAAGGCGCAGGCGCGGCTCGGATGGCGCGCCACCGTGCGCGCACCCGAACTGGCGCGGCTGATGGTCGACGCGGAGCTCAACGTCCTCCGGAACGGCCTCGCTCCGGGAGGCCTCGCCGCGCCCTCCGCCGTCCCCGCTCCGGCCGCGCGGTGACCGGGTGCACGCCGAACGCATTCCGCCCGGGGGCGCCCCGCGGGGTGTCGCCGTTCTGATGACCTGTCACAACCGCCGGGACAGGACGCTCGCGGCCGTCTCCTCGGTGCACGCCCAGACCGGCCTTCCGGCCGGCACCCGCTGCACCGTCCACCTCGTCGACGCCGGCAGTGCCGACGGCACTGCCGACGAGGTGCGGGCCGCCTTCCCCGGCACCGACGTGGTGACGGTCGGCCCGGACGTCTTCTGGGGCACCGGTACCAGGATCGCCGCCACCCGTGCCGACCCCGCGGCCCATGTGCTGTGGCTCAACGACGACGTGGTCCTCGACCAGGGAGCCCTCGCCGCACTGCTGCGCACCGCCGCACCCCTCGACCGCCCGGCCGTGGCCGTCGGCGCCACGCGCTCCGGCGACGGAACCCGCACCACCTACAGCGGCTACCGCCTCGTCCGGTCACCCCTGCGTCCCCCGGCCCTGGAGCGCGTCGAACCGGACGCCCGGCGGGCGACGCCGTGCGACACCTGCAACGGCAACGCGGTGCTGGTCACCGCCGCGGCCCGGCGTGTGCTGGGTGACCTCGACCCCGCCTTCCCGCACCGCATGGGCGACCACGACTACGGGCTCCGTGCCCGCCGGGCCGGCATCCCGCTGCTGCTGGCACCGGGCCACGTGGGCACCTGCGAGGACAACGCCGGCGCCGTCAGGGGAACCTCGGCCGAACCCGGCATCGACGCACGCACCGCGCTGCGGCGGCTGGCCTCGGTGCGGGAGCAGCCGCCGGCGCCCTGGTGGCGGTACTGCCGCCGTCACCTCGGCCCCTGGGCCCCGCTGGTCTTCTGCTCCCCGTACGTGAAGACCGTCCTGCGGTCCACCGCGCGCAGGCCGGGAGTCGTGCCGCGGCGCCGGCACACGTCCCTCCGCGCGGACCCCTGAACGACCGGGAACGGGGCCCGGCGGAAGGCTGACGTACCGCCGGCCGCAGGGACCCAATCCATCCCCAGCGCATTTCCCACGTCCCAGAACGGATCACGGTGCCACTCCTTCCCGTCGACCCGCAGACCCTGCTGATGCTGTTCACGGCACTTCCGCTCGTGGCGCTGCTGCTGTGGGTCTTCGCCCGGCACTGTGGTGTCGCGATCGGACTGCTGCTAGCCGTACCCGTGTGGTCGGTCGCCGTCGACGGGCAGACGGCCGGTCTCGACCTCGGCGTCCGCCTCTATCCGGCGGACGTCCTCACCGCCTGCGCCGTGTGTGTCGCCGCGGCCCGTCTACCCCGCCGCGACGTCCGGGCACGCTCGGGGCTGCTGCCCGCTCTGGTACTGGTGGCCCTGGCCGGATGGTCGACGCTGCGGGGAGTCGCCGCATTCGGCCTGGAGGCGGCGGGCAACGACGCCCGCGTCTACTTCTGGCACTTCCTCGCCTTCACCCTCTACGTGGCCACCCTCCCGGCGGACGCCTCGCTGAACCGCGTCGTCCGCCGGGCCTGGCTGGCCTCCGCAGCGGCGTACGCACTGCTGAGCCTGGCCGGCTGGCTGGGCCGCGGGCTGCACTCGCTGACCACGCACGTGGCGGTGGACGGGGTGACGGTCGACCCCAGGCCCGTGCCCGCCGGTGCGGCGCTGGTGATCGCGCAGGGCGCGCTGCTGCTGCTGTGCCCACCGGTGCCGGACCGTTCACCGTCCGGCTCGTCGGAGTCCGACGGGCGGAGGGCCGCACGTCGCGGCGTGCTCGCGGTGCCAGCGGCCCTTCTGCTCATCGTGCTCGTCGTACTGCTGCAGCACCGCACGGTGTGGGTCGCCGCCGTGGCCATGGGCGTCGGATGGTGGTTGCTGCGTCCCGCCCGTGCCGGGCAGCGCATGACGTCCGCGATGGCGGCGGGAGTGGTCCTGGCCTTCGCGGCACTGCTCTACTTGATCGGCGCCTTCGGCACGGTCGGCGCCTCGCTCACGGACTCCTTCAACGAGGCCCAGGGCTCACGCAGCTCCTTCGTGTGGCGTGTGCTCGGCTGGCAGGAACTGCTGAACGCCTCGCGTTCGACGGTGCAGTGGCTCCTGGGCTCCCCGTTCGGCTCCGGCTACGAGCGGTCCATCGCGGGCGGTCTCGCCACGGTCTCGCCGCACGACTACTACCTGCACTTGATGCTGCGACTGGGCACGGTCGGGCTGGCGGCGCTGCTCGTCCTGTACGTGCTGGTGTGGTGCCGACTCGGCCGCGGACCGGACGGAAACCTGGTACTGCGCCTGGTGATCATCGGTCAGCTGGTGCTCTTCGTCGCCTACTCGGCCCCGCCGGAGCAGGCGGTGCTCCTGGGGTGGTGCCTGTGGCAGGCGCGGCTCTCGGAGGCCGAGGCGGCCCGGCCGCCGTCTCCCGCCGGCATCGGCATGCCCGCTCCTCCGGAGGAGCGGCAGGCCCTCCCCGCGACAACCGTGCCTGGACCGGCGCCGGTCCGGAACGGCGGCGACGCGACGGACGCGCTGCCCGCCCGGGCCGGGGCACGGTGGCCCGGCGGAGACGGAAGTCGCGGCGGGTGAGTCCCGCGCGGCACGCAACACCGCTCAAGCGACAGCGGGTACGACGGTGACACCGGTTCAGCGGGCATGCGGAACCCTCGGCGAACGGGCCTCGACCGGGCTCCGGTCCGCGAACAGGACTGCCGGTCCGGACCCTTGCAGACCTCGCGTCGCTGCACGCCTCGGAGAACCTCGGCCTGGTAAATCTGACCTGCAAGGTTGCGTTACCCGGGACGAATCTGCGGCGTAGTCGGTCGCGGGCGAGGAGAAGACCCTTGGAGTTGACACGCGCTGCAGGAACTCTGGTTCAGCGACTGGCAGGGTGGGCCGCGCTTTCCCTGTCGAAAGCGGAAGTGGCCTCGAAGGTGACGGCGATCGGCCGTCCGGTGGTGAGTCTGGCCCAGGGATCCACGATCGAGCTCGGCTCCGGTACCACGCTGATCTCACGAGTGCCCAACACGCCGCTCGGAGTCGCCCGGCCGGTCGTCCTGCGCACGATGCGCCCCGGTGCCCGTATCGCTATCGGGGACCACACCGGACTGAGCGGGACGACGATCTGCGCATCGACGTCGGTGGTGATCGGAAGGCGCGTTCTGATCGGTGCCGACGTGCTCATCGCAGATACGGACTTCCATCCCGTCGACACGCTTCCCCGCCGGTTCGAGCCCGAGTCCCGAGCCGCCGCCGCCCCGATCGTGATCGGCGACGACGTGTTCCTGGGGGCGCGCAGCATGATCCTCAAGGGCGTCGAGATCGGCGCGGGGACGGTTGTCGGAGCCGGCGCGGTCGTCACCGCCTCGCTTCCCCCCGGCGTGGTCGCCGGGGGAATCCCCTGCCGTGTACTGCGCCCCCTGGAAAACGCCTCGCGCGATGACGACACGGTATTCCTGCCCTGACCCCGCGGGGATTTCTGCAGGTCATCACGAGGGCGTGTCAGTTCCGAGCCGGAACGCGGCTGGGATAGCCTCTGAATTCGGCGCGGCTGCATCCGTACAGGCCGACCTCCTTTTCCCTTCGGCGTGCCGGGGTCTCGTGCCAACAGCCCGGTGCGATCTGCAGCAATTTTGAGGAGAGGCGTCATGCCACATCCCGGATTCTTCGTCCACCGTCTGCCTGTCGGACCGGTCATGCCCGAGCGGGACGCGCTCCTGCTCGAACTCTGCGCCGGGCGCCGGGTGCTGCACATCGGCTGCGCCGACTCGCCGCTGACCGAGGAAAGGCTGGGCGACGGTTCGATCCTCCACGCACGGCTGCTGAAGACCGCATCCGCGGTGCTCGGGGCGGACATCGACGCCGAGGGAATCGAGATCCTGCGGAACCGGCTGGGCGGGGAGTACACCGTCATGGACGTCTCCGACCCGGCCGACAGGTCCGTCGCCGTCGCGTTCAAGCCCGACGTCATCCTCGCCGGCGACGTCATCGAGCACGTACGGGACGCGGCCAGCTTCCTCCGTGGCATCGCGGACCTCATGCGGGAAGCGGGGAACGGGGCCGAGTTGATCCTCTCCACTCCCAACGGGCTCGCCTTCAAGGGGATCGTCAACACCATGCGGGGGTGGGAAAGCATTCACCCGGACCATGTGTACGTATTCACCCCCGCCTCTCTGGCCCGCCTGGTCTCGGACTGCGGACTGCATCCGAGCCGGTGGCTCTACTACCACGTCCTCGGCTCGGGGAAGAGGGTCCGGGAACGCTTTATGCGCGCTGCCTTCCACGCCGCCGTCAAATTGCGGCCGGCATTCTCCGAGGGACTGGTTCTCGTCTGCAAGGCGCCCTCGCTCTGACCTCCTGAAGCCGGTCACGGTACGCCCGTTCCCCTTCGTGCGGCATGAGGTGGTTCCTGCGTGAAACCCGCTGACGCCGGCCCTGCTCCCGCGGTCGGTGCCCGGTCCGCTCTCCGCTGGCTCGGGTGGAACTGCTCCGGCTCCGCCGTGCTCCTGGTGCTCCAGCTCGGGTACACCATGTACACCGGGCGAACGGTGACGCCGGGCGCGTTCGGTGCCTACGCCATCGCCCTCACCATGATCCAGTTGCTCGGTTACGTGTCGAGCGGGGGACTGGCCACCTACGTCCTGCGGGCCGGAGTGCTGACGCGATCTGCGGTGCACGCAGCTCTGCGACTCGGTACCGCCTGCGGTCTCCTCTGCTTCCTCGCGATGCAGACGACCGCCCCGCTGGTCGGCGCGCTGTGGCACATGCCCGAGATGACGCCGTTGCTCCGCCTGCTGGGCTGCCAGTTCCTCGTCCAGCCGGCCGCCACGGTCCTGATCGCCACGCTGCGTCGCACCGGGCGGGCCCGCACGGCGGTCACCGGTGAACTCACCGGCCAGGCCAGCGGTATCGCCGCCGGCGTGACACTGATCGCCTTCGGCTTGAATCCGCTCGGGCTGGCCGCAGCGCAGCCCGCGGCGGCGGCCGTCACCCTGGCACTCGTCACCTTCAGGGTCTCCGCCCGGCCCGAGCTGCCCCCCGGCCCACCGGTCAGGATCCGGCAGCTCCTGGCGCCCTCGGGCTTCCTGGCCGGCTTCGGTCTTCTGGAGTTCGTCGGCGCCAGTTCGCCGACGTGGATGGCCGGGCACTTCTTCGGGGCGGGTGCCACCGGAGCGTACTCCCGCGCCGCCTACTTCGTCGGGCTCCCTTCCCAGGTTCTCTTCCAGGGCCTCAACTCGGCGGCCACTCCGCTGCTCGCCGAACGGCGGGCCTCGGACCGGCTGGTGGGCGGCCGTGCGGCGGAGTACGTCGTGTGCGCGGCCTCGGCCGCCGCCTTCGTGGGTTTCGGGACACTGTGCGGGCTCGGACCCGCCGCGCTCGGGCTGCTGCTCGGTCCGGGCTGGGAGCTCGCCACCGCACTGGTACCACTGACCGCGGCCGGCGCCGGCATGGCGCTCCTGTGCCGGTCGGGAATGATCATCGACCAGACCAGGCACGCGAACAGGGTCGTACTGGCGACACAACTGACGGTGCTGTCGACCACGTTCGCGGGGATCGGCATCGCGGTCGTGGAGCAGAGCCTCGTCCTGCTAGCCGGTGCCGTGGCCGTCGGGCAGACGGCCGGGCACCTGGTGCAGCTCGGCGGCTGGCACCGGGCCGGACTGCTGTCCACAGCGGCGGCGCTGCGCATGCACGCGATCCATGCCGTCGTCGGCGCGGGTCTGGGCGGTGCGGCGGCACTGGGGGGTTCCGGTCGGTCCCCGGCCGCCGGACTGGGGTACGGCCTCGTCTGCATGCTGCCGGTCGTCGCGCTCTGCGCGCTCCTCCGCCACCGGATCCCGCTCTGCACGATGGCGTCAGCGGCCGGGGTCCTGCGTTCTCCGGGAGGGCGGCGTGCCGCCCCGGAACCCATCGGCGCAGGGGTACGGCTCGCGGCCGCAGCCCACGACGATGTGAAAGGAAGCTGACCATGCACATCGGCTTTGCCGGCCCCGTGGGTCTCGGGATGCTGCGCGGCCACCTGCCGGACGGGGTCCCGGCCGTCTACGCCTTTCCGTACACGGGCTGGCTGGTGCGGACATGGCTGGAGCAAGGGCACCGCGTGACCGTCTACGCCCTGACCACCGAGCTGAGCGAGTGCCGTGTGTACGGTGACGGCGATCCGCTCCGGATCGTCGCCGTGCCGCAGCGCCCCATGGCCGGGCATCGGGCGCGCGACTTCTTCCTCCGCGAGCGCCGGGGTCTGGCCAGGGCCATGCGCGAGTACCCCGCCGATGTGATCAGCGCCCACTGGACCTACGAGTTCGCACTCGCGGCGACGGAGACCGGACTGCCGTCCTGCGTCACCGCGCACGACGCCCCCCTGCGCGCGGCCTGGGAGATGCGGAGTGCCTTTCGGTGGATGCGCCACAGCCTGGCCCTGCCCGCCGTGCACCGGGCGACCACCCTGAGCGCCGTCAGCCCGTACACCGTCCGACATCTGCGGCGCTGTCTCGGGGTGCGGCGGCACGTCGAGGTGATCCCCAACGGCGTGCTCCTCGACTCCCTGCCGCGTGCCGAGGCTCCTCGTCACCATGCAGAGCCGGTGTTCGCGTCGGCGCTGCAGGGCTGGGGCCGGCTGAAGAACGGCACCGGTCTGCTCCGGGCCTTCCGGCAGGTGCGCGACCGCCTTCCCGGGGCGCGGCTGCTGTTGTGCGGCGCGGGATTCGGTCCTGGCGGGCCCGCGGAGGACTGGGCCGTGGCGAAGGGCCTCCACCGAGGGGTGGAGTTCGCCGGCCCCACCGCCCACCCTCTGCTGCTCCAGCGCCTCGCCCGGGAAGCGGACGTCCTCGTGCACCCGTCCCGCGCGGAGAACCTCCCCCTCACCATCCTCGAGGCGATGGGCGTCGGGGTTCCGGTCGTGGCGGGTGCCCGCAGCGGAGGAGTCCCCTGGGTCCTCGACGACGGCCGGGCCGGAGTTCTCACGGATGTCGACGACCCCGCGGTCCTGGCCTCGGACATGACGGAGCTCTTCCGTGACCACGAGCGCCGGGTGCTGCTCGCCGAGCGGGCGCGGAAGCGCGTCGAAGGCTGTTTCCGGCTCCAGGACGTGGCCCGTGCCTACGTCGACTGGTTCCAGAAGGCATGCTGACCATTTGTCACTTCGGCGGTCGCGCACGGGTCCGGCCCTCACGACGGACGGCCGGGTGCGCGTTCACCGCAACCGGTGTACCGCCGTCGCATCCTCGGCGCACGAGCGAACCGGCTCAGGAGCGCCATTGCCACAGCACCGTCTCCGAGCACGCGGCTGACGCGACGAGCGAGGCTCCCGGCCCGCCCGGTCTCGGCCAGCCCGCCGGTATCCGACGATCTTCCCGGGGCCGCCTGCTTCGCCTGCGCGTGGGGACGTCCGACGGACCCGTGCCGCCGCCGGGGCGCCGCGGACGCTCGTCGCCGTGCTCCGCCGAGCCGGCGGGTGTCCGCGGCCCCCGGCCCGGAGCTCACCCGGTGACGGGCGCCGCCGGTTTCCTGCCGGCGGGCATGCGCGGCGTGCGGGTCGCGGGCGTTCCCAGGGACGCGAGGTAGTTGCTCACTCCACGGAAGTGCTCGAGTTCCTCCGTGTACGCCTGCACGGGCAGCAGGACGCCTCCGGGGCAGATCCTCCACAGACGGTAGCCGAGCGGGGTGAGGAGGTCCCAGAAGTCGCGGAAGAAGGTGCGGGAGTAGACGTTCGCCGAGCCGAACTCGAAGGCGATGGTCGTCACCCTCCTGTCCCGGAGGCTGCCGGCCGCTCCGCGCAGGGCCTGGAACTCAGCTCCCTCGATGTCGAGCTTCAGCAGGTCGATCCGCTCGACCCCCCACCTCTCGACCTCCCGGTCGATGGTGGTGACCGGTACCTTCTCCTGATGCGCCGTCATGTCGCCGAAGTAGGAGTCCCGGCGTCGGTGGACGGATGCCACGCCCGAGCCCGGGGCGTCGGCGAAGATCGTCGCGGAGCCCTCCTCGTCGCTCACGGCCGCGGGAATGACCACCTGGTTCGGGACCCGGGCCCTGGCGAGTGCCGGCCGGCACGCCGGTTGTGGTTCGAACAGGAAGTAGCGGCCGTTCCGTGTTCCGAGGGCAGAGTGCAGCCCCGTCGACCACTGACCGTGGTTCGCGCCGACGTCGAAGATCACCGGTGCTTCGACCCCCCGGAGGCAGCGCTGCGCCGCGACGATCTCGCCGTGAAGGTCCCAGCCCGTCCCGGCGCCCCGTCCCTGGAGGATCTCCAGGTAGATCTCCAGCAGACGGGTCCCCTGCCGGATCCGCCGGCTGCTCGCCAGCCGGCACAGCCGGGGTGCCGCGGCCTTGGCGGTCCGGCCGAGGAGGCCGGCTTCATGTACCTGCATGCGGATTCCTTTGGTGTCGTTCCATCGCCTTCAGCAGCCCGTCGCAGAAACGCGCCGCCATACCCTCCGTCGTGTACGCGGGAACGTCGTCCCGGCACGCGGTACGGAGGGCCTCCAGCCGTGCGGGGTCGCGCAGCAGCGCGGTCACCGCGCCGGCGTACGCCGCGGGGTCGTCGGGCGTGACCAGCGCGTTGCGGCCGTCGGCCAGGTACTCGAACTCGGGGGCGTGCCAGGGCCAGTCCGTCGTGACGACGGGCGTGCGCAGGGCGAAGGAGTCCACAGCGCAGAGTCCGACCCGGCCCGGCATCAGCATGACGTCGCTGACCGCCCCGAGCGGGGCGGTGCTCGGCCCGCCCGTGTGGCCGATCGCGACCACCGGGCTACCGGGCCGGTTCGCGGCGGCGTCGACGAGGTCCCGGTCGGCGCCGTCGCCCGCCACCAGCAGCCGGAAGCCGGGGAGTTCGGCGGCGATGCGGTCGGCGCAGTCCAGAAGGAACGGGATCCGCTTGGGCGCGTCCAGGCCGCCGAGGTACAGGGCGGTGCGCCCCCCGGTCAGGCCGAACCGCTTGCGCAGCAGCGCGGCCTCGGCGAATTCCGCGGTCCCCGGCCGCGCGGCCCGGACGCGGGCGGCCACGAGTTCCGTGGTGTCGACGGAGTTGCGCACCACGGTGATGCGGTCGCGCGGGAAACCCCGCGAGGCGACATGTGCGGCCCCGTCTTCGGTGTAGGCGAAGAACCAGGACCCAAGTCGGGTCAGCGCGTCCTTCACGACGGCTTCGGGACGGCTCTGCGGTTTGGTGTAGGTCCGGCCGTGTCCCCAGAAGGCCACCCTGGAGGCGCCTCCGCCCAGGCGCCCCGTCGGCCGCCGCAGCAGCAGGGGGTACGCCTCCAGGTTGTGCAGCGCCTGCTCCAGTACGACGAGGTCGGCGGAAGCCGCCCGGCGCTGCACCCGGCGCCAGAGCAGCGACCGTCCGCCGGGCAGGGACAGGCGCCGGACGGGGACCTCGCTCGCGCAGGCGCAGGAAGCGGCGTCACCTCGTGCGGCCTGGTGCGGGGGCGTCGGCCCGTGGAGCACTTCCAGGTCCACGCCCTCCGAGGCCAGCCGGGCTTGCAGGTGGTCGAAGAAGGACGTGCGGTAGCCAGGGACGTACGGCTGCACCACGGCCACGCGGCGCCGGGTGCCCCGGGCGGTCAGCACGCCCGCTCCGTGACGCCCGCCGGCCGGCGGCCCGCGGCGTGCGCCAGGGCCTGTGCGTAGACGGCCTCCATGGCGGCCGTCCAGGACCGGGCGCTGTACCGCTCGGCGTGCACCCGGCGGCAGTGCTCACGCAGCCGGGGGAAACGCTCGCGTGCCGTCGCGAGGGCGAGCGGCAGTTCGCCCGGGCCGCCGTAGACCGCGCCGGTACCGTTCCCGCGCACGCTGTCCGCCGCCGCCGATCCGGCGAGGGCGAGTACGGGCACTCCTGCCGCCAGTGCCTCCTGGCAGACGAGCGCGGTGGCGGACTCCGGACAGACGCTGGGGAAGACGAGGCCCGTGTACCGCGGCAGCCGTGCGGTGATCTCCCGGCGCGGCAGGGCTCCGAGCAGTCGGACGCCACCGGGCGCGGCCTCCCGGCAGGCGGACTCCAGGGGGCCCGAGCCGATCACGTCGAGGGGTTCGTTGTCCGGCCAGCTCCGGAGCAGGGGCAGGACGCCCTTCTCGTCGCTCAGCCGGCCGACGTACACCCACCGCGCTGCCGCCCCCGGGGCCGTCGCCGCCCGGTCCGCCCCCGTCGCCGCCGTGGTGCGGTCCTCCGGGCCGGCCGGACTGCCGAAGCCGACGAAGTTGGGCACCAGGGCGAGCTTCTCCGACGGTACGCCGAACCTCAGGTACAGGTCCCGGCTGCGCTCGGAGAGCGTCACCAGCCGCTGAGCGCGCCGCAGCAGGGGATGGGCCGCCGCGCCGCGTCGGCCTGCCCAGGCGAGGGGGAGCGTCGCGCCGCGGCGTCCCCGGTAGCACCCGTGCCGCAGTCCGGTCCACCGGTCGCCGTCCGGGCAGGCCGTGCACGTCTTCCCGTCGCGGAAGAGCGTGGCGGCGGCGCACACAGGACGGTAGTTGTGCAGCGTGGCGACCACGGCACCGGGCCAGCGGTCCAGCCAGTCGGTGGCGAAGTTGGGGAAGAGGTTGTGCACGTGCACGACGTCGGGACCGAGCCGGCGCAGTTCCGTCAGCGGTGACCGGCCGCGGCCCGTGGCGACCCTGACCGCCGCACGCAGGGTGTAGCCGCGCTCGCTCTCCAGCGCGTCGGTGTGGGCGGCGACCAGCGTGACCTCGTGCCCGGCGGCACGCAGCGCCTCCGCCTGGTCGAGCACGGCGGCGTTCTCCCCGCTCGGCCGGCGGGAGGAGTAGAAGCTGTGCACCAGCGCCACGCGATAGGCCGCCGGGTTCCTTGGGGGACTGCCCGTCCGGAGACGGGGTGCCTGTTGTGCTGGCATGCGCTCTGCTGCTCTTTTCCGTTGCGGGCGGGCGGGCGGGCGGGCGGCGGACGGGGCGGGGCACCGGCCGGCGGGCGCGGCCGCCGGGGACCGCCGGTGCTTCAGCGACGGTTCAGGACGGATTCGTAGAGCCGCTCGGCGAGTTCGGCCTTCGAGGCCCAGGTGTGCTGACGCGCCCACCGCGGTCCGGCCTCCGCGGTGCGGTCGCGCACCTCCTCGTCGGTGAGCACTCCGGCGAGCGCGTGGGCGAGGCGCTGCGGCAGGTCCGCGGGATCGCCCAGCGGCACGGGAGCCCCGCAGCCCGGCGCGCAGAAGTCCCCGACTCCCTGGTGGTCGAGACGCACCACCGGCAGTCCCCGGGCCCAGGCCTCGAGGTTCTGCACCCCGAAGGAGTCGCGGAGGCTGGTGAAGAGCAGCACGTCCGCGTCGTCGTACGCGCCGAGGGCCTCCTTCCAGGGCAGCCGGCCCCGGAAGCACACGGAGCCGGCCACACCGAGCCGCGCCGAGAGCCGTTCCAGATCCGCACGGAGCGGACCGTCCCCGAGCACCGCGAGACGGGCGCCGGGAACGCGGGCGAGGAGGAGCGCGAACGCTCTCAGGGCCAGTTCCGGGGCCTTGATGGCGGTGAGCCGTCCGACCCAGAGCACCGTCGGCGGGCGTTCCGGGCGCCGCGCCCCCTCCTGCGGAGGTTCGCGCAGCAGCTCGTCCGGCACCCCGTCGCTCAGGACCAGACGCGGGTCGGCGCGACCCAGGCGGCGGGCCCGCTGCGCGGTGTCGTGATTGGTGGTCAGGACCAGTGCCGCCTCGCGGAGCGTCGCACGGCACGTCGGGCGCAGGCTCATGCCCCGCACCCACAGCAACTCCCTTACCGCCTCCTGGAAGTACGCCGGTCCCAGCCAGCGGCGGTGACTGCGCGGAGCGGTCTGCCCACCGCCCACGGGGCCGAACACCAGCGGCGGTCCGAGCCGGCGCAGCGCGCTGCCGCCCACCAGCGAGCCGTACGAGACGTGGTGCACCAGATCGGCCCCGTCGAGCCCTTGGGCGCGCGCGTGTTCGAGGGCGTGCCGCTGCCATCCGTCGTAGTGGACGAACTCCAGCGCCTGGCCGCGCAGGAAACCCGGCAGCAGACGGACCCACCAGGGGCGTGGCGGGACGGGCACGACATGGGTCCGGATCCGCCGCCCCACCGTGCCGAGGGCCTCGATACGCCGGCCGATGTGCTCCGTGTTGCCGCCGTGGGGGCGGGTCAGCAGTTCGACCGTGTGCCCGCGGCGTGCCAGTGCCTCGGCCCATGCCCAGCCCATGCCCGGCTCGGTGCCGCGGCTCGGGTCGCACGCGTACGAGGCCAGGACGATGCGCAGCGGGCGGGCGGGCGGGCGGACGCCCTGCCCGCGGTCCACGTCCGGGACCTCGCCGGTCGGAGCCGTCAACGCGTCCTCTCCCGCCTGCCGGCGAGCGCCGCCCCGGCGTCCGACGGCCGCCCGGTCGGGGCGGATGCCCCCGGAGCCGTCCGGAGGGCCGCCTGCCGGACGACGCCCCCGACGAACCGGGCGTTGCCGAACAGATAGCGCCGCCACAGCCGGCGCGGCTCGCAGGCCAGCCGGAACACCCACTCCAGCCCCCCGTTCTGCATCCAGGCCGGTGCCTGCCGCTTGTTGCCCGCGATGAAGTCGAACGCGGCGCCCACCGCCACCGTCACCACGGGCAGCGCGGCACTGATCTCGGCCGCCCGGTGGTCCTGCAGGGGGGTGCCGAGTCCCACCCAGACGATGTCGGCCCCGCGGGCGCGGATGTCCTCCTCCTGCTCACGCAGCTCCTGGGCGGTCAGCGACCGGAACGGCGGGGAACAGGCGCCGGCGATCAGGGCACGGGGGAAGCGCCGCCGCAGTTCGCGCTGCAGCGTGGCCAGCACCTCCGGTGTGGAGCCCAGCAGGTAGTGGCGCAACCCGGTGCCCTGGCTCATGGAGAGGACGTCCAGCATGAGGTCCGGTCCGTACACGCGTCTGCGCGGCAGCGCCGTGCCCCGGTGGAGGAGCTGGTTCGCCCAGACCACCGGCTGTCCGTCGGCGAGGTTGAGGAACGCCTGACGGAGGGTCCTGAGCAGGTCCGGGTCCCTGTCGCCGAGGGCGAGCGTGTAGGCGTTGCACAGGTGCACATCGCTCCCCTCGGGTGCGGCGGCTTCCTCGGCGTCTCCCGTCCGGTGCGCCTCGCGGGCGTCCCGGAGGTGCAGGGCGCGGTGCACCACCCGGCGGGCCGCGCCCTCACGGGTGTGCGCCGTGACGGGGACGCCGAGGCACGAGACCACGGGAACGTCCGCCGTGCCGGTCGCCGTCCGGTTGCCGACCGGCGTCATCGGCGGGCCGTGCCGTTCAGCACGGTGACGGGATGCCGGCGGGGGGTGGCGCCGAAGTCGTCGAGGTCGATCCGGCGGCGGAAGTCCTTGATGGTCTCCCGGAGTCCGTGCTCCACCGGTGTGGTGGGATTCCAGTCCAGGAGTTCCCGGGCCAGGGCGATCGACGGACGGCGTTTGCCGGGGTCGTCCTGCGGCCGGGGGACCAGCACGATCTCGGACGGGGACTCGGTGAGCTTGCTGATCCACTGGGCCAGTTCGAGCATCGTGATCTCGTGCGGGTTGCCGAGGTTGACCGGGCCCCCGTGGCTGCTCCCGATCATCCGCATCAGCCCCTCGACCAGGTCGTCCACATAGCACAGCGACCGGGTCTGGCTGCCGTCCCCGGTGACCGTGATCGGCTCTCCCCGCAGTGCCTGGCGGATGAACGTGGGGATCGCCCGGCCGTCGTCGGGGCGCATCCTGGGTCCGAAGGTGTTGAAGATGCGCACGATCTTGGCGTCGACGCCGCGGTCCCTGCGGTACGCCATCGTCAGGGCCTCGCCGAAGCGCTTCGCCTCGTCGTACACCGAGCGCGGGCCCACCGGGTTGACGTGGCCCCAGTAGCTCTCCGGTTGCGGATGCACCTGCGGGTCTCCGTACGACTCCGAGGTGGAGGTCAGCAGGAACCGGGCGCCCTTGGCGGCGGCCAGGTCGAGAGCATGCCATGTGCCGGCCGACCCCACGCGCAGCGTCTCCAGCGGCAGCCTCAGGTAGTCGGCGGGGGAGGCGGGCGACGCCAGGTGGAACACGGCGTCCACCGGTCCGCTCACGCTCAGGCCCGCGGTGACGTCCCGGCAGTCGAACCGGAAGCGAGGGTCTCCCATCAGATGGGCGACGGTGTCCTCACTGGACGTCACGAGATTGTCCACGCACAGCACGGAGTGGTCTGCGGCGAGCAGGCGCTCGCACAGATGGGAGCCGATGAACCCGGCCCCACCCGTCACTACAGCACGCATGAAGGTCCTCTCGACCGCCACGTCGCGGGTCGACGGCGGCAAGGTGATGTGTCATTGCCGAGGCCTGCCCCGACATCGTGTTTGCATCTATTTGTCGGTTATCGACCATTCGAGACGTTAGGTGACTGAATATGCCTCCGCGATGGGCAACTTTCCCTCGTTCAGTTGAAGAGGATGGTGGGGTGGCCTCACCCGTCGCAGTGACGGCCGGTCGCGGTCCCGCTCGGCCGGGGCTCGGACGTCTGGCCGTCAAAAGGGTCATCGACGTCGTCGGGGCAGCGGCCCTGCTCCTCCTGCTCGCGCCGCTGCTCCTCGCCGTGGCCGTCGCGGTGAAGGCGGACTCCCCGGGTCCGGTCCTGTTCCGGCAGAAGCGCACGGGCCGCCACGGCAGGGAGTTCGAGGTGCTGAAGCTCCGCACCATGCACGTCGGGGCGGAACGGATGAGGGCCGGGCTCGACGCCCGGAACGAGTCCGACGGACACCTGTTCAAGATCCGCGAGGACCCCCGGGTCACCACGACCGGTCGCTGGTTGCGCCGCTGGTCCCTGGACGAACTGCCGCAGCTGGTCAACGTACTGATGGGGCAGATGTCGCTGGTCGGTCCACGGCCGCTGCCGGTCCGGGACTCCGCGTTCAGCGAGGAGGCCCGGCGCCGGCTGCTGGTCAGGCCGGGCCTCACCGGCCTGTGGCAGATCGGCGGACGGTCCGACCTCGGCTGGGAGGAGGCGCTCCGCCTCGACCTGGAGTACGTGCGTGCCTGGTCGATCCGCATGGATCTGAAGATCCTCGTGCGCACGCTGCCCGCCGTCGCGCGCGGCGACGGCGCCTACTGACGCGGCGTGCGAAGCACCGCTGCCCGACGGAGGGAGACGCGCATGCCGCGTCCGGAACAAGGCTTCGTGACCCGCATCGCGGACAGGGCGGCGTGCTGGTGCCGCCGCCGGCCCGCCGCGGCCTCGATGTGCGCCGCCGCGGGGCTGCTCCTGGCCGGGGCCGTATGGATCGCCGTCACCGGAGTGCTCGCCCGCCACGAACTGCTGGCCGCCCAGCGGAGCCTGGAATCACTGCGCGGCCCGGCCGCGGCGGGCGCGCCGGCGACGAGCACCCCGGAGGGCGCCGTGCGCGAGGCCGCCGACCGGGCGGCCGGGGCGCACCGCCTCACCACCGGGCCGGCCTGGTACGCCGCCGCGCACCTGCCCGTCCTCGGCGGTCCCGTCCGCACCGTACGCGGTACGGCGGAGGCGGCCGACCGGCTGACCCGCGACGTGCTCTCGCCCCTCGCGGACACCGCCGGCGAACTCGTCGGCGGTGCCGGGGCGGACGGCGGTCATCTCGATCTCTCCGCACTGCGCCGTGCCGCTCCCGCCCTCCACGAGGCATCGCGCAGCGCCTCCGAGGTACGTGCCGCCGTGGCCGGCCTGCCCCGGAGCACCTGGCTGCCGGCCGCGGACCGGGCGCGGGCCCTGCTCGCCGGCCGGCTCGACCGCCTCGTCCCCGCCACGGTCGAGGCCGCGGCCGCGGCGCGGGTGATGCCGTCCATGCTCGGAGAGAAGAGCCCGCGACGGTATCTGGTGGTCTTCGAGAACACGGCGGAGGCGCGCGGCACCGGCGGGCTGCCCGGCGCGTTCGCGATCCTCACTGCGGACCGCGGCCGCCTGGGATTCGAACGCTTCGGCAACGACAGCGAGTTGGCGGAGGTCCGTGCCTCCGTCGACCTGGGCGCCGAGTACACCGCGATGTACGGCCGCCACGCGCCCACCGGTGTCTGGGTCAACTCCAACGTCAGTCCGCACTTCCCGCACGCGGCGCGGATCTGGACCGCCATGTGGCGGGAGCACAGCGGCCAGCGGCTGGACGGCGCCTTCGCCCTCGATCCCGGCGCCCTGGCGGGGCTGCTCGCCGCCGCGGGCCCCGCCAGGCTCCCCGACGGGACCGCCGTCACCGCCGCCAACGTGGTGGACCTGACCGAGCGCACCAGCTACGCGGCCTTCCCCGACACCACGGAACGGAAGGCGTACTTCCTCGACGTCGCCCGCGCCACCTCCGAGGTGCTCCTGGGCAGTGCCGGCGACCCGGCGCGACGCTCCGCGCTCTTCGCGGCGCTGCGGGGCCAGCTGCGGGAAGGGCGGGTCAAGGTGTGGAGTGCCCATCCGGCCGAGCAGCGCGAGCTCGCGGCGCACCCCTTCGGGGGCGTCCTGCCCGACGGCCCCGCCCCGTTCGCCGGGCTGGTCGTCAACAACGCGGCCGGCACCAAACTCGACTACTACCTGGACCGGCGCATGGACTGGACCGCCGGGCGCTGCACGGAGGCCGGACGGGAGGTGACCGTGACCGCGTCGCTGACGAACAGGGCACCGGGCGCCGGCCTGCCCGCCTACGTCACCCAGCGGGTGGACCGCCCGCCCTACCGGACCCGGCCCGGCGACAACCGGTTGCTGGTCTCGTACTACGCCACCGAGGGAGCACGGCTGGCGAGCGCGACCGTGGACGGCCGGCCGGCCATGCTGAACCAGCTGACCGAGCGCGGCCACCCGGTCTACACGGTCGACATGGAGCTGCCCCGCGGCGTCACGCGCACCCTCGTCCTGGAACTCGTGGAACGTCCTTCGGACCGTCCCCCGACGCTGCTGCACCAGCAGCTCGTCCACCCCCTGCGGGTCACGGCACGGCCGCCCCGCCCCTGCGGCGGCTGAACCGCCGGTCCTCCCACGGCGGCCACGGACTCCGGAGCGGGCGAGGGCCCACCCGCGGCGGGCGGCCGGCGCGGGTGGACCCGCTCAGCGCGCAGCGGCCAGCACGGCCTCGGCGATGCGTTCCACGGGCTCGGCGATCCGCCGGGCCACCTCCCGGGCCGTCTCCGGGGGTGCCCCGTGCGGATCGGCCACGTCGTCGTCGTCCGCCCGGCCCGAGTTCCCCCGTCGTGCCGCGGCTCCGCCGACCAGCGCGGCGGCCCGTCCGGCGGGATCCGTGACGCCCGCGGCGTCCTCCGGCCTCAGCAGCCGGGCGAACTCCCGCAGGGTGAAAGCGCGATGTAGTGCCCACAGCGGGGAGAGCCGCACGACCGCCTCGCGATGCTCCGCAGCGGCGCCCAGGACGAGGTCGGAGTCCTCCACGTGGGCCGTGGTCAGCCGGCGGGCGAAGGCGCCGCGCGGATCGCCGCCGAGCTCGGCCAGGAGGGACGCGGCGAAGGGATCCATGGGGGTGCCGGTGGTGCCGGCGGTTCCGGCACTGCTCACCTCGAACATCCCGGGCGAGGCGGCGAGTCTGGCCCTCAGCAGGCGTTCCGCCAGCGGCGAGCGGTGCAGATTGCCCGTGCAGACGACGAGAACGCGAAAGGGCCGGACCACCCGTTCCGGGGCCGGCGCGGAAGGGGAAGGGAGCACAGCGGAATTATCGTGCCGGTCGTGGCCGTCCGGCGCGTACCTCGCCGGGCGTGGCGCCGTGCGGCCGGGCGCGGCGGAGGTGTGGGCCGGACGTGTCCGGTGTGCGGCCGGCCGGCATCGCGTCCCGGGAGATCGGCGGACCTTGTGTCGGGGCCGTCTGAGGGGCTGCGGAGGGTGGTCGCCTCTCGGCGAGGGGCTCCATGGGGCTTCAGCCGAACGATCTTCCCCATGGGCCGTGGATGGGGCCCGGGGACACTGCCCCTCCGCGGCCATGCATAGGTGAACGGTCAACGTTTGGGGATCGTCCCGAACCGTACCCGGCGTACGGTGTGGCTCCGGTCGCGCCGTCGTCGCCGCTGTCGCGGGCGACGGAACCCGACGCCGACGGCCGGCCGCCCCCGGCGCTGTGCGGTGCCGGGGGCGGCCGGCCGTGACCGACGCGCGGTCAGCCGACCAGCTGCTCGTACGCGGGCAGGGTCAGGAAGTCCGCGTAGTCCGCGTCCAGCGAGACGTGCAGCAGCAGGTCGTGCGCCTGCTGCCACTTGCCCGCCGCGAAGGCGTCCTCGCCGATCTCGGCGCGGATCGCAGCCAGTTCCTCGGCGGCGACCCTGCGGGCCAGCTCGGGGGTCGCCGTCTCGCCGTTCTCGAACACGACGCCCGCGTTGATCCACTGCCAGATCTGCGAGCGGGAGATCTCGGCCGTGGCCGCGTCCTCCATCAGGTTGAAGATCGCGACGGCGCCGAGGCCCCGCAGCCAGGCCTCGATGTAGCGGATCCCGACCTGGACGGCGTTGCGCAGACCCTCGTACGTGGGGTGCGCGTCGAGCGACGCGATGTCGATGAGGTCGGCGGCCGTGACGTGCACGTCCTCGCGGAGGCGGTCCTTCTGGTTGGGCCTGTCGCCCAGCACCGCGTCGAAGGAGGCCATGGCGATGGGCACCAGGTCCGGGTGGGCGACCCAGGAGCCGTCGAAGCCGTCACCGGCCTCGCGGTCCTTGTCGGCCTTGACCTTCTCGAAGGCGACCTTGTTGACCTCGGCGTCCTTGCGGGACGGGATGAAGGCCGCCATGCCCCCGATGGCGTGCGCGCCGCGCTTGTGGCACGTACGGACCAGCAGTTCGGTGTACGCGCGCATGAACGGCGCGGTCATCGTGACCGCGTTGCGGTCCGGGAGGACGAACTTGGCCCCGCCGTCGCGGAAGTTCTTGACGATCGAGAAGAGGTAGTCCCAGCGGCCGGCGTTGAGACCCGCAGCGTGGTCGCGGAGCTCGTAGAGGATCTCCTCCATCTCGTACGCGGCCGTGATCGTCTCGATCAGGACGGTGGCGCGGACGGAGCCCTGGGGGATGCCGACGTGGTCCTGGGCGAAGACGAAGACGTCGTTCCAGAGCCTGGCCTCCAGGTGCGACTCCGTCTTCGGCAGATAGAAGTACGGGCCCTTGCCGAGGTCGATGAGCCGCCGGGCGTTGTGGAAGAAGTACAGGCCGAAGTCGACCAGCGCGCCGGGGACCGGGCGCCCGTCCACCAGCACGTGGCGCTCGTCCAGGTGCCAGCCGCGGGGACGCATCACGACCGTGGCGAGCTCCTCCGCGGGCCGGAGGGCGTACGACTTGCCCGAGCGCGGGTCCGTGAAGTCGATGCGGCGCTCGTAGGCGTCGATGAGGTTGAGCTGACCGAGAACCACGTTCTCCCAGGTGGGTGCCGAGGCGTCCTCGAAGTCGGCGAGCCAGACCTTCGCCCCGGAGTTCAGGGCGTTGATGGTCATCTTGCGGTCGGTCGGCCCGGTGATCTCCACGCGGCGGTCGTCGAGCGCGGCCGGGGCCGGCGCGACCTTCCAGTTCTCGTCCTCACGGATCCGGGCCGTCTCCGGGAGGAAGTCGAGGGTGCTGGTACGGGCGATCTCGGTGCGGCGTTCGGCGCGGCGGGCCAGGAGCTCGTCACGCCGGGGGGTGAACCGCCGGTGCAGCTCCGCCACGAAGGCGAGTGCCGCGTCGGTGAGCACCTCCTCCTGCCGTGGCAGTGGTTCGGCTTCGACGACGGCCAGCGGCGACGGCGCTGGTGCGGACATGAGCTGTCACTTCCTTCAGCGAGCTTCACGGGCGGTACGGGTGGCTGCGGAGCACAGTGGAGTGGCACTCGGTGCCAGGGCTGCTGCGGTGCGGCCGGGGGCGCCGTTCACGGGTCAGGCGCTTCTGATCAGTGGATAGTAGTTATCGCATGGTGGAAGTTCAATGGTTTGTTGATGTCGAGATTCTTCTGGTCGACAGATCGTGGCGCTCGGTGCCAGGTTCCTCACGTGACGCGACGCCGCCGCGCCGGGGCGCGTGCCCGGGCCCGGGCCCGCGGCACCTGCGGGGCTGCGGGGCGGTGCGCCGCGTCCCGGATGCCGCGTCCCGGATGCCGGGTCCTGCCCGGCTCACTCGAGGTGCGCCAGATCCTCCGGTGTGTCGATGTCGTACGCCTCCGCCACGTCCCCGCACTCGACGAGCGCGATCTCCGTCTCGTGCTCCGCCAGGTAGTCCCTGGCGCCGCGGTCGCCCGAGGCGCGTGCCGCCACGGCCTCCCAGTGCCGGGCGCCGAAGAGCACCGGGTGGCCCCGGCGTCCGTCGTACGCGGCTGACACCAGCGCGGAGGGTGAGTCGCACGCCGCCACGATCCGGGCCACGGCCGCCGCCCCGATGCCGGGCTGGTCCACCAGTGACACCAGGGCCGCGTCGTGCCCCGCGCCCCCCGTGGCGAGCGACGCCAGGCCCACGCGCAACGAGGAGCCCATCCCCTCCGCCCAGTCCGGGTTCACGGCCACCACGCAGCCGGCCAGATCGGCCCGCCTCATCACCTCCTCCGCCGCCGCGCCCAGCACCACGTGCACGGACCGGCAGCCGCCCGCTCGCAGGACCCGCACCGCGTTCTCCACCAGGGGGCGTCCTCGGTGCTCCAGCAGCGCCTTCGGGCGGCCGCCCAGCCGGCGTCCCTCACCCGCTGCCAGCACCAGCCCCGCGACCTGCGGTTTGTCTGAAGTGTGCGCCATGCTTCCTGCTTACCCCATCGGGCGGCGCTGTGGCATGACGACCCGGCCCGGCGGACGGACCCGCCCCGCGGCACCTGCGGGCGGACCGCGCGGCAGCCGGTGCCGCGCCGTGCGCGTCGCGGTCGCCGGAAGCGGACCCGTCGAGCTGAATTTCGTACCACGGAGTGGCGGAGCGCCTACGGAATGGCGTTAACTGGCCCGCGACCCCAGGCGTTCGACCACCGTCCGGCGGGCGTTCGCCGGGCAGCACAACGACGTGCGAGGGGGAGGGCTTTGTTGCGGAGTGTGGGGCAGGCGCGGAAGACACGGAGCGGCGAGGATCCGAGGGTGACGGAGTTGCGTGCCGCCGTCTCCCGGCTCCGACGCGAACTCGCCGGCCATCCGGCCGAGTTCGCGGACCGCGGCATCGCGGAGGAAGAACTGGCGGCCATGGACGCGATGGCGCTGAGCGGCGTGCCGGAGATCCGGCGGCTCCGCCGGTCCCTGCTGCTGGTCGCCGGAGCGGTCGGCTCGGTCAGCGCACTGGCGGCCGGACTGGCGAACGTACGGAACGCCGTGGAACTGTTCGGCGAGCCGAAGGGCTGAGTGCGTGCGGCCGGCCGGCCTTGTGTCCACGCGGACGGCGCCGTCCCGCGCGTGACTTCCCGCGCCCGCGACTTTCCTGCATCCGCGACCTTCCCGCGCCCGCGCTGACTACGCTGGGAGTCGATGTTCACCTCCCAGGGCCCCACCCTCCGCGAACTCGCCGTGCAGGCGCTGTCGTCGGTCGAGCGCGGATACGACCTGCTCGCGCCCAAGTTCGACCTGACCCCGTTCCGTACCCCGGACCGCGTTCTCGACGAGACCGCGGACGCGCTGCGGGCGTTCGGTCCGTTCCGCGACGGGCTGGACGTCTGCTGCGGCACGGGGGCGGGCGTGCGAGTGCTGCGCGGACTCTGCGAGGAGCGGGTCGTCGGCGTCGACTTCAGTGCCGGGATGCTGCGTGAGGCCCGCCGGGCCCATCCCGCGGCGGACTGGGTCCGCGCCGACGCCCGCGCCCTGCCGTTCCGCCCGGTCTTCGACCTCGCGGTGAGCTTCGGCGCCTTCGGGCACTTCCTGCCGCGCGAACGTTCCGGACTCTTCGCCCAGGTGCACTCCGCGCTGCGCCCCGGCGCTGTGTTCGCGTTCCCCGTCGGAGCGCCGCCGCACCTCGGGACCTTGCCCTACTGGGCGATGCTCGGCTTCGACGCCGTGATGCGCGTGCGCAACCGGGTGTGGCGGCCCGCCTTCGTCATGTACTACCGCACGTTCCCGATGGGTGAGGTACTCGCGGAGCTCCGTCAGGTCGGCTTCGACGTGGAGGTGGCCCCTCTCGAAGGACTCGGACGACGCTCCGACGGCACCCCGCGCTGCGCGATGGTGGTGGCCCGGCGCCGAGGCTGAGCGGCCCGGCGCGCGTTCCGTGCCCTCGGTCTCCGCACGGAGGGCGCCCTGGGCGGGCTGGCCCGGTGTCGCGTCGGGCAGCGCTCGCCACAGCACGTAGTACTCTGACTGAAGTGGTCTGAAGCGATGCTGTGGACGGAGCGGTGGGCCGATGGTGAGGCGGAACGACCAGAGGCGTGCGGCCCTCGTCGACGCCGCGATCGAGGTGCTGGCCAGGGAAGGCGCGCGAGGTCTGACGTTCCGCGCGGTGGACGGCGAGGCCGCCGTCCCCGCGGGCACCGCGTCCAACTACTTCGCCAGCCGTGACGAGCTGCTCACGCAGGCCGGAGCCCGGGTCTACGAGCGGCTCCAGCCCGACGAGGCCACGATCGCCCGCCAGCGGACGGCCGGGCGCGACCGGGAGACCTACGCGGAGCTGATGCGCGAACTCGTCGGCCGCGTCGCCGCCTTCCGTACCGGCTACCTGGCGCTGCTCGAACTCCGTCTGGAGGCCACCCGCCGGCCCGCGCTGCGCGAGGTCCTCACCGAGCGGGTCCGGGCCGATGTCGACGCCAACATCGCCTACCACGAGGCCTCGGGCCTCCCTGGCGACGCGATGGCGGTGAAGCTGCTGATCCTCGCTCTGAACTGGCTGATCGTCGAGCAGCTCACCCTGCCGGACGTCTTCACGGAGGCGGAGCGGGAGCGACTGGTGACGGCCGCGGTCGAGCGCATCGTGGCGGAGTAGGAGGAGCTGGCAGGCCCGGCGCGGGCGCGTGCGGCGGTTGCTCGTGTGCGGCACTCGCCACCGCGGCTTCTGCCGGTGCGGGCCGGTGGTCGCGTGCGGTGTCTGCTCCCGTGCCGCCGTGGTCGGGTGCGGTCGCTACTCCCGTGGTGCCGACGTGTTCGCCAGGGCCTCCGAGAGTTCCTTCGCCACCGTCTGGAGGACGGGGACGATCTTCTCCGTCGCGGCCTCCGTCACCCGGCCCGCCGGGCCGGAGATGGAGATCGCCGTGGCCGTGGGGGAGTCGGGTACCGGGACGGCGAGGCAGCGCACCCCGATCTCCTGCTCGTTGTCGTCGACGGCGTAGCCCGCACGGCGGACCTGCTGCAGCGCCTCCAGGAAGCCCTCGGGCGTGGTGATGGTCTTCTCCGTCGCCGCCGGCATGCCGGTGCGGGCGAGCAGCGCCCGTACCTCGTCCGCCGGGAAGTGGGCGAGCAGCGCCTTGCCCACGCCGGTCGAGTGCGGCAGCACCCGGCGCCCGACCTCGGTGAACATCCGCATCGAGTGCTTGGACGGCACCTGCGCCACGTAGACGATCTGGTCACCGTCGAGCAGCGCCATGTTCGCGGTCTCGCCGGTCTCCTCGACGAGGCGGGCGAGGTACGGGCGGGCCCAGGTGCCGAGCAGCCGGGACGCGCTCTCGCCGAGGCGGATCAGGCGGGGGCCGAGGGCGTAGCGGCGGTTCGGCTGCTGGCGGACGTAGCCGCAGGCGACCAGGGTGCGCATGAGCCGGTGGATCGTGGGCAGCGGGAGCCCGCTGCTCGCGGAGAGTTCGCTCAGCCCGACCTCGCCCCCGGCATCGGCCATCCGCTCGAGCAGGTCGAAGGCGCGCTCGAGGGACTGCACACCGCCGCTGTTCGCGGCGGGCTTTGCGGCGTCGGTGGTGCTGGCGCTGGACGTCGGCACGTCAACGGTCCTTTCAGGCGGGCGGGCAAGGCAGCAGCCTACCGGGCGGTGCTGTGGCGCACACCGCCCGCGCGGGGGCGTCGATGCGGGTCAGGGCGCGTTTGTCCGTGTGTGGCCGGTCATCCCCGATGGTCCCGCGGTGTTGCCTGTGTGCATAACTACGTTCTGCTTGCCGAAATTATAGTTCCACTTTGTGGAAACCTCTGATCGTTGTGAACCCACTCGGGAGGATCCCGGGAGGTCTTGACTGTCCGGGGGTGGAGGGGAAGACTCCTTCAACAGTTCGTTGAATTTCGCTGTGCGGAAGTACCGCGGTACGGAAGTGAGGGGCAGGGTGTCCGACACGCACGTCAAGGACGTGGATCTGGTGCTGCGCTCGACACGGGTCGTCACCCCCGGCGGCACGCGGCCCGCGTCGATCGCCGTCGCCGCCGGAAGGATCGAGGCGGTGCTTCCGTACGACGCCGAGACGCCGCCCGGCGCCCGGCTCGAGGACGTCGGCGACCACGTCGTCCTGCCCGGGCTCGTCGACACCCACGTCCACGTCAACGATCCCGGCCGCACCGAGTGGGAGGGCTTCTGGACCGCCACCCGCGCGGCCGCCGCGGGCGGCATCACCACGCTGCTGGACATGCCGCTGAACTCCCTCCCGCCCACGACCACGGTCGGCAACCTGCGCGTCAAGCAGGACGTGGCGCGGCCCAAGGCGCATGTGGACACCGGGTTCTGGGGTGGGGCGCTCCCCGGCAACGTCGAGGACCTCCGGCCGCTGTACGACGCCGGCGTCTTCGGCTTCAAGTGCTTCCTGTCGCCGTCCGGCGTCGAGGAGTTCCCCGAGCTCGACCAGGAGCAGCTCGCCCGCTCCCTGGCCGAGATCGCCGGCTTCGGCGGACTGCTGATCGTGCACGCCGAGGACCCGCACCGGCTGGCCGCCGCCCCGCAGCGGCCGGGCCCCCGGTACGCCGACTTCCTCGCCTCCCGCCCGCGCGACGCGGAGAACACGGCGATCGCGAACCTCGTCGCCCAGGCCCGGCGCCTGGACGCCAGGGTGCACGTGCTGCACCTGTCCTCCGGCGACGCGCTGCCGCTGATCGCCGCCGCCAAGGCCGAGGGCGTGCGGATCACCGTCGAGTCCTGCCCGCACTTCCTCACCCTCACCGCCGAGGAGGTCCCCGACGGCGCCACCGAGTTCAAGTGCTGCCCGCCGATCCGCGAGGCGCGGAACCAGGACGTGCTCTGGCAGGGGCTCGCCGACGGCACGATCGACTGCGTCGTCTCCGACCACTCGCCGTGCACCGGCGACCTGAAGACCCCGGACTTCGCCTCCGCCTGGGGCGGGATCTCCTCGCTCCAGCTGGGGCTGCCCGCGATGTGGACCGAGGCCCGCAGGCGCGGCCACACCCTGGAGGACGTCGCCCGCTGGATGTCGGCCGCCCCGGCGGAGCTCGCCGGCCTCACGCAGAAGGGGGCCGTCGAGGCCGGACGCGACGCCGACTTCGCCGTACTCGCCCCCGACGAGACCTTCACCGTCGACCCCGCCGAACTCCACCACCGCAACCGGGTCACCGCCTACGCGGGCAGGACCCTGCACGGTGTCGTCAAGTCGACATGGCTGCGCGGCACGCGGATCGTGGAGAACGGCACCGTCGCCGAGCCCACCGGCCGGCTGCTCGAAAGGAACGACTGACACCGTGGCGATACCGTCCTTCACCGGCAACGCGCACCCGTACGGGGGCGGCGACCCGTACGCCGACTACCGCACCGCGGACTTCCCGTTCACCGGTCTCGCGAACCTCGCCGACCGCCGGCTCGGGGCGGGTGTGATCGCCGCGAACGACGAGTTCTTCGCCCAGCGGGAGAACCTGCTGGTGCCCGAGCCCGCCGAGTTCGACCCCGAGCACTTCGGCCACAAGGGCAAGATCATGGACGGCTGGGAGACACGGCGCCGCCGCGGTGTCTCGGCCGAGCAGCCCTGGCCGACGCCCGACGCCCACGACTGGGCGCTGATCCGCCTCGGCGCGCCCGGCGTGATCCGCGGCATCGTCGTCGACACCGCGCACTTCCGCGGCAACATGCCGCAGGCCGTGTCCGTCGAGGGCACCACCTGGGAAGGGGCCGAGGGCGCGCCCACCCCGGAGGAACTGCTCTCCGAGGGCGTGAAGTGGACGACCCTCGTGCCCCGTACCCCCGTGGGCGGTCACGCCGCCAACGGCTTCGAGGTCACCGCCGAGCAGCGCTTCACGCATCTGCGCGTCAACCAGCACCCCGACGGCGGTATCGCACGGCTGCGCGTGTACGGGGAGGTCGTCCCGGACCCGAAGTGGCTCGCCACGCTCGGCACGTTCGACGTCGTGGCGCTGGAGAACGGCGGTGCCGTGCAGGACGCCTCGAACCGCTTCTACTCGCCGCCCGCCAACACCATCACCCCGGGCCGCTCCCGCAAGATGGACGACGGCTGGGAGACCGCGCGCCGCCGCGACCGGGGCAACGACTGGATCCGGTACCGGCTGGTGGCCGAGTCCGAGATCCGCGCCGTCGAGATCGACACCGCGTACCTCAAGGGCAACTCCGCCGGCTGGGCCGCCCTGTCCGTCAGGACGGGCGAGGACGGCGAGTGGACCGAGTTCCTGCCGCGCACCCGTCTCCAGCCCGACACCAACCACCGCTTCGTGCTCGACGCTCCGGCGGTCGGCACGCACGTCCGCATCGACATCTTCCCGGACGGGGGCTTCTCCCGGCTGCGGCTCCTCGGCTCGCTCACCGAGCAGGGTTCGGCGGCGCTGGCGGCCCGGCACCGGGAGCTCGGCGGCTGACGGAGCCCTTCCCGGCGGGCGGCCGCGGCATCGGCCCGCCCGGGACGCACCGGTTCCGACGGCACCGGTGCGTCCCGCCCCCGCCCCCGGTGCCCGGCCCGCGGTCCGCGGTGACGCCGCGGTCCGCGCCGTCCGCCGATGCCCGCGGTGCGCGGCTCTCAGCGCCGCAGGATCCGGCTCTGCACGGATTCCAGCGGCCCCTTGGAGAACCGCCGCAGCCACACCGCGGAGCCCACCATCAGCACCGCGCACACCGCCGCCCACAGTCCCATCACCCACCAGGGCCGGCCCGACTCGCCGAGCCGTTCCGCGAGGCCGAGACCGATGCCGTACGAGACGAGCACGCACAGGACGTTCTGCAGCACGTAGGCCGACAGGGCCGTCCGCCCGACCGAGGCGAGCCCCTTCGTGAACCAGCCCTTGCGGCGGACCCGGTCCACGACGGTGCCGATCAGGCCGATGTAGCCGACCGCCACCAGGGGGGCGGCGCAGTAGCGCTCGAGCAGGAAGCCGTCGGGTACGGCGAATACGGACAGGCCGGTCAGCGGTACGCCGAGTCCCAGGCCCCAGCCGAGCATCCGGGTGCGTATGCGCCGGCCGGCCGCGTCGGCGCCGAACGCCCCCGCCCGGTACAGCCGTACGCCCAGCAGGAACAGGAAGACCAGGAGACCGAACGTCAGCACCGGCTCCAGACGCAGGGCGACCGCGTTTTCCAGGCGGAACGCGATCTGGTCCGCGTAACCACCGTGCGCGTACAGGTCGACGACCTCGCGGGAGACCTCCCCGCCGGACCCCGCGCCGCCGTCGTCCCCGAGTGCGGTCAGGGCCGCCGTCAGCCCGCCCATCAGCAGCAGGTGCAGACCGCCCGCCCACCACATCACCCGGCGGCGGGCCCGGTCGGAGCGGGTCAGCAGCCAGGCGACGAGCAGCGCCGTGACCGCGTATCCCATGAGGACGTCCCACGCGAAGACCAGGACGAAGTGGACGGTGCCCTCGGCGAGGAGGAACAGCGCCCGTCCCCGGTACGTGCCCGGCCAGGGCAGCCCGCGCCGTGCGGCGGAGTCGAACTGGATGGCGAGTCCGGCACCGAAGAGCATCGTCAGCATGGCCAGGAACTTGCCGTCGGCGACGAGCCGGAAGAGGGTCTCGGCGCCGTCGGGCAGGGACGTGAACCCCGGCGTGTCCCCGGCGCCCGTGAGGCTCCCCCATTCCGCGCCGGGCGCCGTGAAGATCCACACGTTGGTCATCAGCGTGCCGAGGATCGCGGTTCCGCGGAGTACGTCGAGCAGGGCCAGCCGGCCGCCCGAGGCGCCCGGCGCGCCGACCGGGGTGGACAGAGTCTTGGTCATGTCCTCATCGTCCGCGCCGTCACGCGGCGGTTCGTCATGGCGGATGACGAATCCCCCCTACACCGAAGGATGTAGAGGCGGTGGTGCCGGCTACGCCCCGGGCGCCCGCGACCCGGGTGCGGCGCGTCCGGGCTCGCCGCCCCCGGTGAGGTACGCGGACCCGGCCGGACCGTTCATCGACTCAGCGCTGGACTCTCCCACCGTGGGAGAGTCCACCATGATGGCGTGCGAGACGAACTCCTCACCATCGGGCGCTTCGCCCGCCTGTGCCGCCTCAGCGTGAAGCAGTTGCGGCACTACGACGACATGGGGCTGCTGGCTCCCATCCGGGTGGACGCCGGCTCCGGCTACCGCCATTACGCACCGGAACAGGTGCGTGATGCCCTGACCATCGCCCTGCTGCGCGAGATGGATCTTCCCCTGGCCGTGATCGCCCAGGTACTGGCTGCCGGGCCCGAGCGCAGGTCAGGGATCCTGCGCGCTGAGCGGGATCGGCTGGCCGAGCGGATCAGCAGGGACCAGGTCCGGCTGGAGATGCTGGAGCGGTTGGCGGAGGGCGGTCTGCCCGGCTACGAGGTGATCCTGGCCAGAGAGCCGGAGCGACGGCTGGCGGTGGTGCGGGCGGTCTGCACCCCCGCGGAGATCGGAACCAGGGTCGGGGAGTGCGTAGGTCGACTACCGCCCACGCTCGGCGAGACGGGAATCGCATGGGAGCCGCCGCTGTGGGGGCTGTACCCGCTGGACCTGGAAGAGCGGATGGAGATCGCCGTCGGAGTGCAGACCTCAGAGGGGGAAGGCGCGCCCGGCTTGGAGTTCGAGGTGCTGCCCGGCGGACTCGTCGTCGAGACCAGGCACATCGGTCCCCACGCGCAACTTCCCTTGGCCTACAACGCGCTCTTCGCGGCCCTCCACGAGCGTGGACTGCGCCCGCAGGCACCCGTACGCGAGGCGTATCTCGTCGGACCGGCGGAGGCGCCACAAGAAGAACTGCTGACCCGACTGATCGTCCCCGTCCAGGAGAGCGCGGCATGACCACGGTGTCAGACATCGACGCCCGCGGTACGCAGCACTGCGAGACGACAGCCCTGGGGGTGCTGCTGCGGCACCAGGGGCTCGATCTGTCCGAGCCCATGCTGTTCGGCCTCGGCTCCGGTCTGTCCTTCGTCTACTGGGACGGCAAGAACATGGGCTTTCCCTTCCTCGGGGGACGGGTCAGGCCCCTCGGCCTCACCAGGACCTTGGCCACCGGGCTCGGGCTGGAACTCCTGGTCCAGGAGACCACCTCTCCGCGCAGGGCATGGCGCAACGTGGCGGCCTCCATCGACGCAGGCCACCCCGTCGGACTCCAGCTCGACAGCTACTACCTGGACTACTTCGACTCACAGGTCCACTTCGGCGGCCACGTGGTCGCCATGTACGGCTACGACGACCACAACGCGTACCTGGTGGACACCGACCAGCAAGGCGGAGCCGTCTCCACCAATCTGACCAGCCTCGCCCAGGCCAGGGCCGCGCGCGGCCCGATGACCGCCAAGCACCGGTCCTTCACTCTCACCGCTCCAGGAAACCCGCCCGCCCCACACGGGCACATCGTCCCCGCCATCACCGCATGCGCCGACGCCTTCCTCAACCCGCCCATCGCCAACCTCGGTCACCGCGGCATCGAGAAGGCCGGCAAGCTGGTACGCACATGGCTCCAGCGCACCGACAACCCACAGCGGGACCTGCCGCGGGCCGCCCTGTTGATGGAGAAGGCCGGCACCGGTGGCGCCCTGTTCCGCAACCTCTACCGCGACTTCCTCGCCGAATGCACCGATCTGCTCGACAGCAGCCACCTGCGCACCGGCCACACGCTGTACACCGAGGCGGCCGTCCTGTGGACGGAAGTAGCAGCGCTGATCAAGCGGGCTGGTGAATCGGGCGATGCGCAGTGCCTCGTCCAGGCCGGCTCGGTCCTCGGCGATCTCTCACGTATGGAGCGCGAAGCCATGCAGGCACTGAGCCGCCTGGGGAAATGAGACCCCAAGCATGATCCAGCCCTGACACCCGTCAAGGAACCTTCGTCGGTTGAAGACCGCCGGGCAGGCGGCCCACCGCCGGACCACTCCGGCGGTCCGGCCGCCCCGACCGCTCCGGCGGGAGGGGGCGGCCGTTCAGCAGACCCGGGGCGTCAGTGCCGCTCGCGCGGCCTCCAGCGCGGTCTCCCGGTCGTGCGGCACCAGGCCGATCCGGGTGCGGCGGTCGAGGAGGTCGGACTCGTCCAGGGCACCCTCGTGCCGTACGGCCCACAGGAGTTCGGCACCGGTGACGGGATGGCCGGGGACGACGGGCCGGGCCAGCTCGGGGTCGGCGAGGCCGAGGGCGTGGACGGCCGGGGCCTCGGTCCCGTAGCGGCGGACCAGCCGGCGGGGCGCCTCCAGTGCGGCGAGCGCGTCCGGACGGGCGGCGCCGACCAGCGGCAGCGAGGCCGTGCGGCACCCGCCGGCCGGCAGCGCGCGTGCCGTGACCGCGGCGTCCACCGCGTCCTCGGCCATCCGCCGGTAGGTGGTGAGCTTGCCGCCGACAACGGTGATCACACCGTCCCCCGAGGTGAGGACGGCGTGCCTGCGCGAGATGTCCGCGGTACGTCCCGGACCTCCGGCGCCGGAGGTGTCCAGCAGCGGGCGCAGCCCGGCGAAGGCCCCGACCACGTCCGCACGGTCCACGGCCACGTCGAGCGCGGAACCGAGGACGTCGAGGAGGAAGCCGACATCGGTCTCGGGCACCTCCGGCACGTCGGGTACGTCGCCGTCGACCGGCTCGTCGGTCAGTCCCACGTAGACCCGGCCGTCGCCCTGGGGCAGGACGAGGACGAAGCGGTTGGTCTCGCCGGGGACCGGGATGTGCAGACCGGCCGACAGACCGCCGAGGACCTCGGAGCGGAGCACCAGATGGGTGCCCCGGGAGGGCCGCAGCCGTACGTCGTCGACGAGTCCGCCCGCCCAGACGCCGGTGGCGTTGATCACCGTACGGGCCCGGATCTGCAGTTCCTCGCCGGTCAGTTCGTCGCGCACGGCCGCGCCCCAGCCGCCGAGGGAGAGCGCGCGCACCCGGGTGAGGATCCGGGCGCCGTGCGCGGCCGCGGTCCTGGCGACGGCGGTCACGAGCCGGGCGTCGTCGGTGAGCCGGCCGTCCCAGGACAGCAGCCCGCCGCGCAGTCCGGTAGGGCGCAGCGCGGGCGCCATGTGGCGGGTCTCCACCGCGGACAGCGTGCGTGGCGCGGGCAGGGTCGTCCGCGAGGTGCGGGCGGAGACCCGCAGCAGGTCGCCGGCCAGGAAGCCGGCCCGGGCCAGCGCGGCCTGGGCGCGCGGGACCAGCGGCGTCAGCGGGAGGACGAACGGCTGGGCGTGCACCAGATGCGGGGCGGTGCGCTCCATGAGGATGCCGCGTTCGACGGCGCTCTCGTGGGCGACGTCCAGCTGCGCGCTCGCCAGGTAGCGCAGTCCGCCGTGGATGAGCTTGGAGCTCCACCGGGAGGTGCCGAAGGCGAGGTCGTGGGCGTCGATCGCGGCGACCGACAGTCCCCGCGCGGCGGCGTCGAGGGCGGCGCCGGCGCCCGTCGCGCCGAGGCCGACGACGAGTACGTCGACCTCGGCACCGTCGGCGAGTGCGGCGAGCTCCCGCGCGCGGCGCGCCGCGTTCAGGGAGGAGGCGGGACTCGGAGTGCTCATGGCGTGAGGGTCCTCTCCAGAAGGGTCCGCAGCTCTTCGAGGAAGGCCGCGTCGGTGAGCTCGGGGTCGTCCGGTTCGGTCATCGTGCGCAGCGACATGGCGAAGGACTGCACGACCAGCAGCAGCGACCGGGCCTGCAGGTCGGGGTGCAGTTGCCGGACGGACCCGTCGGCGTGGCCCTCCGCGAGGGCGCCGGCGATCAGTCCGAGGAGCGCGTCCTGGCTGGCGCCGCGGCGGTCGAGCACGTACGGCAGCAGCAGTTCCGGATCGACGTCGACGATCTTGTGGAACAGCGGGTGCGCGCGGAAGGCCGCGACCCCGCCGACGAGTCCGTCGACCAGCCGGGTCCGGGTCGGGCCGACCGGGTCGGCCGGGGGCATGGCGCCCACGGCGAGCGCGATCCACTCCCGGGTCATCAGATCGCCGACGAGTGTCCGCACGTCGGGCCAGCGGCGGTACAGGGTCATGCGTGACACACCGGCGCGCCGGGCCACGTCGGTCAGGGTGGTCCGGCGTACGCCGACGGCCAGGATGCAATCGCGTGCCGCGTCGAGCACGGCATCTCCGTCCGCATGGTTGTGACGAATGGGCGTCATCTGTCACAGTGTAATGCCAGTGCAGGCCGCGCGGCACCGCGCCTCGCGAAACCGACGGTGAAGGGCAGACGAAGTGGACATGTTGTGGAGCGGCTGGGGCGACCCGGCCAAGGCGGCCCCGCTGCCCGACTCGGTGATCGGCCTGCTGCGCGATCTGCTCGGCGTCACCCCCCGCGAGAGCGGCCCCGCAGGCCTCGGCGACATCTCCGTCCCGGACTCCGCGCTGACCGGGGCCGCCCGCGAGGCGCTCACCGCCGCCGTCGGCGACACCGCGCACGTACGCACCGACGCGGAGACCCGGATCCGCCACACCCGCGGCAAGTCCACCCCGGACCTCCTGCGGATCCGCGCCGGAGAGGTGGACGACGTCCCCGCGGCCGTCGTGCTGCCCGCGAGCCACGACGAGGTGCTGGCCGTGCTGCGGGCCTGTGCCGGACACGGCCTGGCCGTCGTGCCGTTCGGCGGCGGCACCTCCGTCGTCGGCGGTCTCGCCCCCGAGGCCGGGCACGGATTCGTCGCTCTGGACCTGCGTCGGCTCGACGGACTCCTCGCCCTCGACGAGGTCTCCCGCACCGCCGTGCTCCAGCCCGGACTGCGCGCGCCCCACGCCGAGGCCCTGCTCAACGAACGGGGCTTCACCCTGGGCCACTTCCCCCAGTCCTACGAGTGGGCCTCGATCGGCGGCTTCGCCGCCGCCCGCTCCAGCGGCCAGGCCTCCGCCGGCTACGGCCGCTTCGACGAGATGGTCCTCGGCGTCACCGTCGCCACCCCCGAGGGCACCCTGGAGGCCGGCCGCGCCCCCCGCTCGGCCGCCGGCCCGGACCTGCGCCAGTTGGTCCTCGGCTCCGAGGGCGCCCTCGGCGTGATCACCTCGGTCACCGTCCGGATCCGCCCCCTCCCGCAGACCCGGGTCTACGAGGGCTGGCGCTTCGCCTCCTTCGAGGCGGGCGCCGCCGCGCTCCGCAGGCTCGCCCAGGACGGCCCCCGCCCGACCGTGCTCCGGCTGTCCGACGAGACGGAGTCCTTCATCGGACTCGCCCAGCCCGACCGGATCGGCGGCGAGGGCGCCCCGCAGCCCGCCGGGTGCATGGCGATCGCCGGGTACGAGGGCACCGCCGAGGACACCGCCGACCGACGCGCCCGCGCCCGCGAGGTCCTTCTCGCCTGCGGCGGCGAGTTCGCCGGCGAGGAGCCGGGCGAGCGCTGGGCGCACGGCCGCTACAACGCGCCGTACCTGCGCGACGCGCTCCTCGACGCCGGCGCCTTCGCCGAGACCCTGGAGACCGCCGCCTTCTGGTCGGCCCTGCCCGGCCTCTACGACGCGGTGCGCCGGGCACTCACGGACGCCCTCACCGAGGCAGGCACCCCGCCGCTGGTCATGTGCCACATCTCGCACGTGTACGAGAACGGCGCCTCGCTCTACTTCACCGTCGTCTCCGCACAGGGCGAGGACCCCGTGGCCCACTGGGCGCCGGTGAAGCGGGCGGCCAACGACGCGATCCTGGCGGCCGGCGGCACCATCAGCCATCATCACGGCGTCGGCACCGACCACCGCGACTGGTTCACGCGGGAGATCGGCCCCGTCGGTGTCCGCGTTCTCCAGGCCGTCAAGGCCGAGCTCGACCCCTCCGGGATCCTCAACCCCGGTGTGCTCATCCCCGTCCGCTGACCGGCCCCTGCCTTCCGGAGGCGCATTCATGCGACAGTTCACCGCCGTCGTCAACCCCACCGCGGGCGGCTCCAGCGGTACGGCGGCCCTGCTTCCGCTGGCCCGCCTCCTGAGGGAGGCCGGAGCCGGGCTCGACACCCAGTACAGCCGCAACCTGGAACACGCCCAGGAGGTGGCCCGGGAAGCCGGACGCAAGGGGCACGTCGTGCTCGCCGTCGGCGGCGACGGCATGGCGGGCGGCGTCGGAGGCGCCCTCAGCGGCACCGACACGGTCCTCGGTCTCGTACCCGCCGGGCGCGGCAACGACTTCGCCCGGGCGTTGGGCCTGCCCACCGACGCCGCCGCCCTCGCCGCCGTACTGCTCGACGGATCACCCCGGGCGGTCGACACCATCCGGGTCGAGTCGTCGGTCCACGCCGGGGTGTCCGTCCTCGGCAGCGTCTACGCGGGTGTCGACGCCGTCGCCAACCGGCACGCCAACACCTCGAGGCTGCTGCGCGGAGCGGCCTCCTACTACGCGGGCGGGCTGCGGGCCGTGGCCGCGTGGCAGCCCGCCGAGTACCGCATCACCGTGGACGGGTCGCTCCACGAGGTGCGCGGCTACACCGTCGTCGCGGCCAACTCCGGCTACTACGGCTTCGGCCGCAACATCGCCCCCGGGGCCAGCCTCGACGACGGCGTGCTCGACGTCGTCGTCATCCGGCACGCACCCAAGCGGCTGTTCTTCGCGATGATGAACGAGCTCAAGACGGGAGTGCACCTGGAGCGCCCCGAGGTGGAGGTGCTGCGCGGCAAGGAGATCCGCATCGAGGCCGACCGCGGGCTCCCGTACGGCGCGGACGGCGAGGTCGACGCGACGCTGCCGGTGACGGTGCGGGTGCAGCCGGGCGCGCTGAACGTGCTCGCCTGAGCCGGAGAGCGGCGCGGCCGGTGCCCTGTGGCCCGGCAGCACCGCTCTCCCGCCGCCCGCCGCCCGCGGCGACGGTCACTGCTCGCGCATGCCCCAGGGGGAGCCGTAGTCCTCCAGCAGATCCAGGAAGGGGCGCGCCTCGAAGGCCTCGGGGCCCAGGATGCCCGTTCCGGACCACGCCCCCGTCGCCAGCAGTTCCAGGGCGACGACCGGGTTGACCGCCGTCTGCCACACCACGGCCTGGCTGCCGTACTCCTTCATCGACCACTCGTTGTCGACGACGTGGTACAGGTACACCTCGCGCGGCCGCCCGTCCTTGACGCCCTTCACCCACGTTCCCGCGCACGTCTTGCCCCGCATCCGGTCGCCGAGCGTGGCCGGGTCCGGCAGACAGGCCGCGACGACGTCACGGGGCGACACCTGCACCGGGCCGTCGGCGCTGCGCACGGCGACCGGTTCCGTACGGTCCAGACCGATCTGGTGCAGGACCTGCAGGGTGTTGATGAAGTCGGAGCCGAGGCCGTACTTGAACGTGACGCGGTCGGCGTCGACCCAACGCGGGATGAGCAGCACCTCCTCGTGCTCCACGTTCACGCACTCCACCGGGCCGATCCCCTCGGGGAAGTCGAACACCTCCGGCTCGCTGAACGGCGGTGTGGTGAACCATCCGCGACCGGTCTCGAAGACCACCGGGGGGTTCAGGCACTCCTCGATCGTGGTCCAGATGCTGAACGAGGGCGCGAAGTCGTAGCCGTCCACCGTGAGGTTCGCGCCGTCCCGGACGCCGATCTCCTCGATCGAGTCGAAGAGCTCGTCCGCCGCGTGGCGGGCGAAGACGTCCGACAGGCCGGGCTCCACCCCCATGCCGACGAGGGCGAGCCGGCCGGACTCCGACCAGTCCTCGCCCAGCGAGAACTGCTCGTCGCCGAGCTTCACGCCGCACTCCTCGTACGGCCGCCGCGGATGCGGCCGCGACAGGGACATCGCCATGTCGAGGTAGTTCGCGCCCGCGGCGAGCGAGGCCCGGAAGAGCGGCATGACGAACCGGGGGTCCGTCGCGTTGAGGAGCACGTCGCAGCGCTCCCGCTCCAGGAGCTCCCGGACGGCGGCCTCGTCCGAGGCGTCGATCCGGGCGGCCGTGAACCGGCCGTCGGCGGCCCCGGTGCCGTCGCCCGTCCCGGCGGGCTCGCCGCCCGCCCGTGGGACACCGGCCACGGCGGCCCGGGCCCGGCCCTCGTCGTAGTCCGCAACGACCATGTGCTCGAAGAAATCGCGGCGAGCGGCGATCCGGGTGACTGCTGTCCCCACTCCGCCGGCGCCGACCAGCAAGATGCGCATGACCTCTTCCCTTCCCTCTTCACCAGGAATCTTCCGGGCCCTGATGAAACTCACCGCCCCCTGATAGCGTCAATGGCGTTGGCATAAGCCCGCCCGGCCCGGGCCGGGCGGGCTTCAACCGCGGCGAAGGGGAAGGGCGTTGCCGAAGAAGGTGGTTCCGGAGGGGGCGCGCAGGCGCCGCCGCCCCACGAAGTCCGGTGTGGTCCTTTCGGAGCAACTGATCGTGACGACGGCACTGCGGATGCTGCGCGAGCACGGCGGCGAGGGGCTCACCGCCCGCCGGCTCGGCGCGGCGCTCGGCGCCGACCCGAGCACCCTGTACCGCTACTTCCGCGGCATGGACGAGCTGACCCTCGCCGTCGGCGACGAGCTGATCGGCCGGGCGCTCAGAGGCTGGAGCGCCACCGACGACTGGGCCGCGGACCTGCGTGAGCTGGGGCTGCGCATCCATGCCGCGTACCTGGCCCATCCGCAGGCGGCGGTGCTCACGGCCAGCCGCGTCTCGGGGCGGGCGCACGAGATCGCCGCGGACGAGGCCGTCCTCGGTGTGCTGCACCGCGCGGGCTTCCCGGTGCCCGAGGCCGTCCGGATCTACCACTGCTTCATCGACCAGACGCTCGCCTTCGCCGCGCTGGACGCCGCGGCGCTCGCCCTCCCGGAGGCGGCGCGCCGGGCGGACGAGGCGGTGTGGCAGGCCACGTACGCTCGGCTGCCGGCGCGGACGCACCCGCACATCGCCCGGGCGGCGCGGTACCTCGTCGCCGAGATGAACGTCAGCGCGTATCCGGCGGCGCTGGACATGCTGATCGCGAGCGCGGCGTTGCGCCTCGTGTGAAGGCGCCGGCTGGCACGAGGCGCCGTGCGTCCCGCGGGACCCCGTACACACCGTGGGGGCGGCCTCGTCGGCTGGGGTGATTCTCCAACGGCGTCCGCGCGCTGCTCGGGCATCCGGGCCAACTGGCCGCTGCGCGCCGACTTCGGCCTGCCGGACGGGGGGCGAGGAAATGCTGCGGTAGGACGGCCCGGTGGAGACCGCGACGATGCGGTTCACCACGGAGCCGGCCCGCTACGGCGGCACGGTCGTCCCGAAGGGCGAGCCCGTCCTGGTCGGGCTCGCGGCCGCGGACCGGGATCCCGCCCGCCTCCCCGGGGCCGACCGCTTCGACATCCGCCGCACCGCGACGGCGGGCGGCCCGGGCCATCTGGCATTCGGCCACGGCATCCACTGCCGGGGCGCCCCCCTAGGCCGGCTGGAGGCCGGGATCGCGCTCCGTACGCTGCTGGAACGCTGCCCCGGCCTCGCCGCCGACCCGGCCGGAGCCCCGTTCGACTGGCTCCCCGGCCTGCTGATCCGCGGCGTGCGCCGGCTGCCCGTCACCAGACGACGGGCAGCCCGCGCAGGCGCGCTCACAGCCCCGGGACCTCCTCCAGGCGCACCGGCCGGTGCTCCCGCCGGGACAGCTCGCACGCCTCGGCGACGCGCAGTGCCTCCAGCGCCTCCCGGCCGTCGCACGGGTTGTCCAGCTCGCCGGTGGCGACACGGACGAAGGCGTCCAGTTCGGCCTCGTAGGCGAGGGCGAAGCGCTCCAGGAAGCCCGGCCACGGCTTGTCGGCGGGCGGCGGTCCCTGCGGCTCCGTGGAGGTGATCGGCGTACGGTCGTCCAGGCCGACGGCGACCGTGTCGTCCTCGCCGCACAACTCCATGCGGACGTCGTAGCCGGCGCCGTTGCAGCGCGTGGCCGTGGCCGACGCCAGCGTTCCGTCGTCGAGCGTCAGCACGGCCGCCGCGGTGTCGACGTCGCCCGCCTCGCGGAACATCGCGTGCCCCGCGTCGGAGCCGGTGGCGTACACCTCCACGACCTCCCGTCCGGTGATCCAGCGCAGGATGTCGAAGTCGTGGACCAGGCAGTCCCGGTAGAGTCCGCCGGACAGCGGCAGGTACGCGGCGGGCGGCGGGGCCGGGTCCGCGGTGACGGCCCGTACCGTGTGCAGCCGGCCGAGCCGCCCCGAGCGCACCAGCTCGCGGGCCTTGGCGTACCCGGCGTCGAAGCGCCGCATGAAGCCGAGCTGGAGTTCGGTCCCGGCACCGTCGACCTCGCGCAGCGCCTCCAGGGTTCCCGGCAGGTCCAGCGCTATCGGCTTCTCGCAGAAGGCGGGGAGCCCGGCACGTGCGGCCCGGCCGATCAGATCGGCGTGGGCGGCGGTGGCCGAGGCGATGACGACGGCGTCCACGCCCCACTTGAAGACCTCGTCCACGGAAGGGGCGGCGGTGGCGTCGATCCGGGCCGCGACCTCGCGGGCCCGCTGGGCGTCGGTGTCCGCGACCACCAGGGCGCCGACGTCACGATGACGGCTGAGGACGCCCGCATGGAAGGCGCCGATACGTCCGGTTCCGATGAGTCCGATGCGCATGGCCCAAAGGTGGGGGCCGCCCAAGGGCCCTGTCAAGCATTTGTCCTGACAATCGAACGACACAACTTCCCGTCATCAGGCCCTGCGACTACCCTCGCAGCGTGCCCAAGCAGCCGAGAGACACGACGGACGCCACCGCGCCGCTCCAGCTCAGCGTGGACCGCACCAGCCCGGTCCCGCTGTACTTCCAGCTGTCCCAGCAACTGGAGGCGGCTATCGAGCACGGCACGCTCACGCCCGGCAGCCTTCTCGGCAACGAGATCGAGCTGGCGGGCAGGCTCGGGCTGTCCCGGCCCACCGTCCGCCAGGCCATCCAGTCGCTCGTCGACAAGGGGCTGCTGGTGCGCCGCCGGGGCGTGGGTACCCAGGTCGTGCACAGCCAGGTCAAGCGCCCGCTGGAGCTGAGCAGTCTCTACGACGACCTGGAGGCGGCGGGGCAGCGGCCCGCCACCCGGGTCCTGCGCAACACCGTCGAGCCGGCGACCGCGCAGGTCGCGGCCGCCCTCGGGGTGCCGGAGGGGAGCGACGTCCACCTCGTGGAGCGGCTGCGCTCGGCCCACGGCGAGCCGATGGCCCATCTGAGCAACCATCTTCCGGCGGGGCTGCTGCCGCTGGACACCGAGCAACTGGAGTCGACGGGGCTCTACCGGATGATGCGCAACGCGGGCATAACCCTGCACAGCGCCCGGCAGTCGGTCGGGGCGCGCGCCGCCTCCGGTGACGAGGCCCGGCTGCTCGGCGAGGAGGCCGGCGCCCCGCTGCTGACGATGCAGCGGACGACGTTCGACGACACCGGGCGGGCCGTCGAGTTCGGCTCGCACGTCTACCGGGCCTCCCGGTACGCCTTTGAGTTCCAGCTCCTCGTCCGGCCGTAGTGCCGCAGCGGGCGGTGGTCGCCCCGTCGCGACGCCCGGGACCGGCGCGTCGTCGCACGTTGCCTGCCGTGCGGGCGGACGCTCGCCGGAGACAGCCGGCCGGACGGGCGTGGGGGCGCGGCCGGACGTACCCGGATGGCGCGCGGCCGGGGCCGTTCCGCCGCCACGACCCCGCGTAAGAATGTTCGGACAAAGTATTGACGGGGTGGCGCCGCCCCCGTAGAAACTCACCCAGCCGCAACCGGGCGGCCGGGAGAGAAGGCGGACCCCACCATGCGCACACCCCGCACGGCAGCAGTCCTGCTCGCCGCACTCGCACTCGCCGTGGCCGGATGCAGCAGCTCCGGCGGCAAGGGCTCCGAGGAGAAGGCCGAGGGCGGCTCCGGCGGCAAGCCCGCGACCACCGAGCGGCTGAAGATCGCCATGGTGACCCACTCCGGCGAGGGCGACACCTTCTGGGACATCGTCCAGCGCGGAGCGAAGGATGCGGCCGCCAAGGACAACGTCGAGTTCCTGTACGCCGCGAACAAGGAGGGCAAGGAGCAGGCCCAGCTGGTCCAGACGTACATCGACCAGAAGGTCGACGGCATCGTCGTCACCCTCGCCAAGCCCGAGGCGGTCAAGGACGTCGTCAAGAAGGCGGTCGCCGCCGGGATACCCGTCGTCACGATCAACTCCGGCGGCCGGTTCTCCCAGGAGGTCGGCGCGCTCAGCCACATCGGCCAGGACGAGTCTGTCGCCGGCGAGGCCGTCGGCGAGGAACTCGACAGGCGCGGCAGGAAGAAGGCCGTCTGCGTCATCCACGAGCAGGGCAACGTCTCGCTGGAGGAGCGCTGCGCGGGCGTGCGGAAGACCTTCGGGGGCACCGTCGAGAACCTCAACGTGGACGGCACCAACATGCCCGCTTCCACCTCCTCGATCGAGGCGAAGCTGCAGAGCGGGCCGGACATCGACGCGGTCGTCACCCTGGGCGCCCCGTTCGCGGCCGCCTCCGTGCAGGCGAAGCGGACCGCGGGCAGCGAGGCCGAGATCGACACCTTCGACCTGAACGCCGAGGTCGTCAAGCGACTCAAGGCCAAGGAGATCGGCTTCGCCGTCGACCAGCAGCCCTACCTCCAGGGCTACCTCGCCGTCGACGAACTGTGGCTCAACAAGACCAACGGCAACGTCATCGGCGGCGGCAAGCCGGTGCTCACGGGACCCGCTCTGGTGACGGAGAAGGACGTCCCCGCACTGGAGAAGCTCACGGCCGACGGCACCCGATGACCCGCGTCACCACCCACCCGCAGGCCGCGCCGTCGATCGTGCTCAGGGATACTTGCGCCGGAGTACAGCAGGCGGAGCAAGAGGGGCACGGCGTCGTGGCAAGGGTTCGGACAGGGGTACGTGCGATCGGCGCGGTGCTGGCGGCGGTGCTCGGGGCCTCCCTCGCGGGGTGCAGCGCCACCGGCGGCAAACGTGCCGAGGACGCCCGCAGGGCGGCGGAGGCGCAGGGACGGGCGGCGGTCGACACACCGCGCTGGACGTTCGCGATGGTCACCCACTCGGGAGACGGCGACACCTTCTGGGACATCGTCCAGAGAGGCGCCGAGCAGGCCGCGGTGAAGGACAACGTCAAGTTCCTGTACGCCCACAGCGACGAGGCGCAGCAGCAGGCCCAGCTGGTCCAGACGTACATCGACCAGAAGGTCGACGGGCTGATCGTCACGCTCGCCAAGCCCGACGCCATGAAGGACGTCGTCGCCAAGGCCACCAGGGCCGGGATCCCGGTGATCACCGTGAACTCCGGCTCGGCCGAGTCCAAGGCGTACGGGGCCCTCACCCACATCGGCCAGGACGAGACCGTCGCCGGCGAGGCCGTCGGCGAGGAACTCGACCGGCGCGGGCGGAAGAAGGCGCTCTGCGTCCTGCACGAGCAGGGCAACGTCGGCCACGAGCAGCGCTGCTCCGGGACGGCCAAGACCTTCGACGGCGATCTGCAGAACCTGTACGTCGACGGCACCAACATGCCCGACGTCCAGGCGGCCGTCGAGGCCAAGCTCCAGACCGACCCGTCCATCGACGCGGTCGTCACCCTCGGCGCGCCGTTCGCCGACGCCGCCGTCCAGGCGAAGCGGGCCGCGGGCAGCGAGGCCGAGATCGACACCTTCGACCTGAACGCCAAGGTCGTCGCCGGGCTCAAGTCGGGTGACCTCGGCTTCGCCGTCGACCAGCAGCCGTACCTCCAGGGCTACGAGGCAGTGGATCTGCTGTGGCTCTACCGCTACAACGCCGATGTGCTCGGCGGCGGACGGCCCGTCCTCACCGGCCCGCAGATCATCACCGAGAAGGACGCCGCCGCACTGCAGGACTACACGGAGCGGGGGACCCGATGACCGCGACCGCACCACCGGCCCACGACCGGACCGGCCCGTCCGACGAGCGGCTGCTGCGCACCTCGCCGTGGAAGAAGCTGCTCGGCCGCCCCGAGTTGGGCTCGGTCGTCGGCGCGGCAGCCGTGTTCCTCTTCTTCTCGATCGTGGCCGACACCTTCCTGCGCACGTCCAGCCTGAGCACCGTGCTGTACGCGGCATCCACCATCGGCATCATGGCCGTGCCGGTCGCCCTGCTGATGATCGGCGGCGAGTTCGACCTCTCCGCCGGTGTGCTGGTGACCAGCTCCGCGCTGGTCTCCTCGATGTTCAGCTACCAGATGACGGCGAACGTGTGGGTCGGCGCCCTGGTGTCGCTCCTGGTCACCCTCGCGATCGGCGCCTTCAACGGCGTGATGCTGGTGCGCACGAAACTGCCGAGCTTCATCATCACGCTCGGCACGTTCCTGATGCTCACCGGCATGAACCTCGGCTTCACCAAGCTGATCAGCGGCACCGTGTCGACGAAGACCATCGCCGACATGGAGGGCTTCGCCGGGGCCAAGAAGGTCTTCGCCTCGTTCACCGTCGGCGGCGTCGACGTCAAGACGACCATCCTGTGGTGGATCGCCCTCGTCGCCCTCGCCACCTGGATCCTGCTGCGCACCCGCTTCGGCAACTGGATCTTCGCCGTCGGTGGCGGCGCGGGCGCGGCGCGGGCCGTCGGCGTCCCGGTCGCCAGGACCAAGATCCTGCTGTACATGGGCGTGGCGTTCTGCGCCTGGATCTCCGGCCAGCACCTGCTGTTCTCGTTCGACGTCGTCCAGTCCGGCGAAGGCGTCGGCAACGAGCTGATCTACATCATCGCGGCCGTCATCGGCGGCTGTCTGATCACCGGAGGCTACGGTTCCGCGATCGGCTCCGCGGTCGGAGCCTTCATCTTCGGCATGACCAGCAAGGGCATCGTGTACGCGGAGTGGAACCCGGACTGGTTCAAGTTCTTCCTCGGAGCGATGCTGCTCCTGGCGACCCTGCTGAACGCATGGGTCCGCAACCGCGCGGAGGCGACGACATGACGGCCCTCGTGGAACTCGACGACGTCAGCAAGTACTACGGCAACGTCCGTGCGCTGGAAGGCGTGTCGCTGGAGGTCCACGCGGGCGGGATCACCTGCGTCCTCGGCGACAACGGCGCGGGCAAGTCCACTCTCATCAAGATCATCGCGGGGCTGCACCGGCACGACTCCGGCACCTTCGCCGTCGACGGCGAGGAGACCTCACTGGGCTCACCGCGGGAGGCCCTCGACCGCGGGATCGCCACGGTCTACCAGGACCTCGCGGTCGTCCCGCTGATGCCGGTCTGGCGGAACTTCTTCCTCGGCTCGGAGCCGACCAGGGGCAAGGGGCCCTTCCGGCGGCTCGACGTCCGCGCCATGCGCGAGACCACCCGCGCCGAACTGCTGCGCATGGGCATCGACCTGCGCGACGTCGACCAGCCCATCGGCACCCTGTCCGGCGGCGAGCGGCAGTGCGTGGCCATCGCCCGTGCCGTCTACTTCGGCGCCAAGGTCCTCGTCCTCGACGAGCCGACGGCCGCGCTCGGCGTCAAACAGTCCGGGGTGGTGCTGAAGTACGTGGCGGCGGCGCGCGACGCCGGGCTCGGAGTGGTCCTGATCACCCACAACCCGCACCACGCCTATCTCGTCGGCGACCGGTTCGTCCTGCTCAAGCGGGGAGTGATGGCCGGGAGCCACAGGAAGTCGGAGATCACCCTGGACGAGCTGACCCGGCAGATGGCGGGCGGCAGCGAGCTGGAGGACCTGCGCCACGAACTGGAGCGCGCCCCCGCTCCACGGCATGTCGGAGGGCACGACCTGGGGCACTGACGGGGCGCGGGGCACCGGGCCGTACGACCCGGTGCCCCGCGCGCCCGGCCACTCCCGCGCGCCCGGGTGCGGCCGCCGACCGCCCTTCCGCGCGGCCCGCTCCTCCCCGCAGGTCAGTCGTCCCCGCCCGCCCTTCCGCGCCGCCACCCGGCGTCGGCCGTGGTCCAGCTCGGGCCGGTGCCGCCGAGTCTTCGCGCGAGCCACGGCTCCCTCGCCAGGACGGCCCCGGTCGTGACACCGAGCGCGATCGCGACACACAGCACGATCAGCCACGACAGCAGGGTGAAGACGGTGCCCACCGACCCGTACTCGCTCAGGCTCTTGTCGATGGCGCGAGGCATGTAGTACTTGCTGCCGATGAACAGCGCCGTCACGGCGAAGCCGGTCAGCACCGCGCCGGGCAGCAGCGGCCGCCACCCGACAAGCCCGCCCAACAGCAGGTGCTGGGACCACCACCACAGCAGGATCTGCGACAGCATGGTGACCGGGACGGCCAGCCACAGCCCGACGCCGAAGCCCTCACGCACCGGCCCCTGGACCAGCAGCACGGACAGCCACACCCCGATCCACGCCAGCCAGCGCCAGGGAGCGATCCGCACCCCGGACCTCGGGACGAGCCAGGCCCGCTTGCACAGTCGCTGCATCGCCCGGCTGCAGGCCGTTGCGGACAGCAGCACCATCAGCGCGCCGATCACGCCGGTGGCCTCGCGCAGGTTGTCGTCCGTGGCCCGGTACACCTGCTCGAGCAGGTCCTTCGAGGCCCCGGTGAGTCCGAAGATCGCCGACACCGAGCTGACCAGCTGATCGCGCACCGCCTCGGGGGCGAAGGACCCGACCACGAACAGCAGCGGCACGGCGGTGAGGAAGCACTGGGCGGCCAGCCGGGTGGCGGAGTCGAGGATGTTGACCGAGACCATACGGGCCGTCAGATGGGTGACGACGGGAAAGCGGGTCTCGGTGCGTTCGGCCGCCGACCGCGCGGAGGCTCCCCACGACGAGAGGCGTCCCGACCACCACGACGGGCGGAGGAAGGCCGGAGCCCGGCGCCGCGTGGTCATGGCGTGCTCCTTCCCTGTGACCAAGAGTGCGGGAGCCGGACCGCACCGGCATCCCGGGACGGAGCGTGTGCCCGCACCCCGGGGGACCGCGGCGCTCTGTTTGCGGGCGGCCGTCACCGGAGGTGACCATGGACGGAGCGGGCCGGGCACGGCCCGCGTTCGAGCGGGGCAGCCGGCGGTACGGGCCCGGCACGCGAGCGAACCGCACGACGCGGGAACCCGCCGGAGGGAGCGTCATGGTCCTCGACTTGCTGCTCATCGCCGTCGCCATCACCCTCGACCCGCTGCCCATCATGGCCTTCGTGCTGGTGCTCTCCTCGTACCGGGGAGTCTGGCGGGGACTGGTCTTCATCCTGGCCTGGCTGGCCTGTCTCGTCGCCGTGATCGCCATGGTGCTGCTGTTCACCGGCGGTCAGCCGCCCCCGCCCAGGTCGCCGCCCTCCACGGTCGCCCTCGCGGCCAAGCTCGCGATCGGCGTCGGGCTGGTCCTGTACGGCGAGTACCGCCGGCGCAGGCGGCGGGAGCCCCACGCGGCCGCCGAGCCACAGGGCCGGGCCAGGCACGCGGCCGACCCGCACGGCGGTTCGGGCCGGATGTCCCCCTGGTCGGCTGCCGCCCTCGCCGTCTTCCTCCAGCCCTGGGGCCTGGTCGCGGCCGCCGCGACCGTCGTGGTGCGCGCGGACCTCTCCCACTTCGCGTCGTACGCGGCCCTGTTCGGGTTCTGCATCCTCGCCACCGCCAGTCTGCTCACTGCCGAGCTGTACACGGTGTTCGCGCCCGAGGCGGCCGGGGCGCGGCTGAAGCGGCTGCGGACCTGGCTGCAGGAGCACCAGGAGCCCGCCATCATCGTCGGCTGCCTGGTGATGGGCCTGTGGCTGGCGGGGAACAGCATCTACCAGCTCACCGCCTGAGGGGAGCCGTCGGTCGTGGAGACCCGGTGCCGCGGTCGCCGGCCGGAGGCGGGCACTTCCGGCCGGACCCGGTGGCGGGAGCCGGCCGAACGCCCCTCGTACCGGCCGGGCGCGGGCCGCGACGGCCGCCCGGCCGGAGGTGCGAAGCGTTCGGGCCAGTGCTCCAATGGCTTACGGGACGCGCCCCGAGGGCGCGCCGAGCGTTCGGCAGGCGAGCCGCCCCGGACCGCTGATGCGCTCGCAAGGAGTGGTCATGAGCGATGACGTCGAAGAAATGGGACCCGTCGACTACCTGGTGGTGGAGTTCCCCGGCAACCGCATGACGGGCGAGGGCCTTCCGCTGCTCGTCGACCTCGTCGACCGGAAGATCATCCGCATTCTCGACCTGCTGTTCGTCCGCAAGGACGCCGACGGCACCGTCACGGCCCTGGAACTCGCCGACCTGGACGGCGACGGGACGCTCGACCTGACCGTATTCGAAGGAGCGTCCTCCGGCCTACTGGGCCCGGACGACGTCGAAGAGGCCGCCGCGGCCGTCGAGCCGGGCAACGCCGCCGCCGTCCTCGTGTACGAGAACACCTGGGCCGCGCCGCTCGCCCGCGCCATGCGGCGAGGCGGGGCGCAACTGGTGGCGGGAGGGCGGATTCCCGTCCAGGCCCTGCTCTCGGCGCTGGACGAGGTCGAGGGCTCGTCGGGCCGGGGGACGACGGCGGCCTGAGCGCCGCACCGGACGGCCACCGCCGGACGCGTCCGGCCCCGGGCAGTCCGCCGCAGCGTCCGGCGCCGTCACACACCGGAGACTTCGCCTCACCCGAACGGGAGGACGACATGCCCCGCCTCATCCGCAGCGTGGTCCGCACCGCCGCCGTCGCCGGCACCGCCACGGCGGTGTCCAACCGCGTGTCGCGCCGGCAGTCGGGCCGCTGGGCACAGCAGGACCAGCAACAGCAGGAACAGCAACAGCCCCAGCCCCAGGCCCAGGCCCCGGCCGGGGCGGCCCCGGGCACGCCCCAGGCGGCCGTGCCCCCGCCGATGCCGCCCGACGACGACATGGGCCGGAAGATCGACAGGCTCAAGGAACTCGGCGAACTCAAGGCCCAGGGCCTGCTCACCGAGCAGGAGTTCGCGGCCGAGAAGCAGAAGGTCCTCGGCTGAGGGCCGCCGCCGATGACGCAGCCGCAGGCCGGGCCGGAGCGGGAGAACGCCGCGCCCGGGAGCCCCCGGCCGGAGCCCGACGTGCTGCGCGGTCTTCTGCTCAGCGCCTCCTACCGCCGGGTTCTGCTGTTCTCCGCGCTCATCGGGATCCCGATCTCGCTGATCGCGTTCTGGTTCCTCGTCGCGCTGCACCAGCTCGAGCGCCTGATGTGGGACCACGTGCCGAAGACGCTCTTCGGCAGCCCGGTCCCGCCGTGGTGGTGGCCGCTGGTGCTGCTGCCGGTCGCGGGTCTGATCGTCGGCCTGGTCGTGACCCGGCTGCCCGGCGCGGGCGGCCATGTCCCCGCCTACGGGCTCCAGCCCGGCGGTGCCTCGGCCAAGGCCCTGCCCGGCGTGGTCATCGCCGCCGCCGCGAGTCTGCCGCTCGGCGCCACCCTCGGCCCCGAGGCACCGCTCATCGCCCTTGGCGGCGGTCTCGCACTGCTGTTCCGCAACCTCGCCCGCGGCAATGCGACGTCCCAGAACACCGCACTGCTGGGCGCCGCCGGTGCCGGGGCGGCCATCGCCGTGGTGCTCGGCAACCCGGTGATCGCCGCCGTACTGCTGATGGAGATCATCGGCGTGGGCGGTCCCCGGCGGGTCGCGGTCATGCTCCCGGCGCTGCTGTCGAGCGGCGTCGGCTCACTGGTGTTCACCGGCTTCGGCCGCTGGACCGGGCTGCAGACGGGCAGCCTCCGGCTGCCGCTGCCCGGCCGCTTCCCGCATCTCGACGCCGGGGACGTTTGCTGGACCCTGCTCATCGGCGTGGTCGTCGGAGTGCTGGTCCACATGATCCAGGTCGGCGGCCGGTTCGCGGCCGGCCTCGTCCGGACCCGGCCCGTCCCGTTCACCGTCCTGTTCGCCCTGGGCGCGGGCGTCTGCGCGGCCCTCTACACCGGGATCACCGGCCGGACGCCGGCCGACGTCGCCTCGTCCGGCCAGAGCACGATGGTGCAACTGGCGTCCGCACCGGCCTCCTGGGGGATCGGGGCACTTGTCGCCGTCCTCGCCTTCAAGGGCCTCGCCTACGCGCTGTGCCTGGGCAGCCTCCGCGGCGGCCCCATCTTCCCGGCGCTGTTCCTGGGCGCCGCGACAGGCGTCCTGCTGGCGCCGCTGCCCGGTCTCGGCCTGATCCCGGGCATGGCGGCCGGCATGGCCGCCTCGGCCGGCGCCGCCCTGCGGCTGCCCGTCAGCAGCGTGGTGCTCGTGGCCCTGCTGCTCGGCAGCATCTCCATGACGCCCGTGGTGATCCTGGCGGCGGTGGTCGCGATCGTCACCACCGAACTGCTGCCGGGGGCCCAGGGGGCGCCGCCCCCGGAGTCGGCTCCGGCGCCCACGGCCGGCGCGGCCCGGGGAGCGCCGTGAGCGGGAGCATGGGCGCCGAGGCGTTCCGGGCCCTCTGCGAGCGGGTCCGAGAGCGGACGCGGCAGGGCCCGGAGGACCGGCGTGGCACGCTGGGCCACCTCACCCCGGCCCGGGTGGTGGCGGCTACCCGCGAGGTCATGACCGGGCGGACGGTCTCGCTCGGCGCGCCCGTGGACACCCGGCCCGGTCCTGACAACCCGGAGCCCGCCCGCCACGTGATGACGGCACCCGAACCCGGCCGACGGCACTCCGCCGGGCTGGACTTCGCCCGCGACCGCTTCGAGATGAACGTGCACGGCGACGTCGACAGCCATCTCGACGCGCTGTGCCACGTGCTGTTCGACGGGACCCTGTACAACGGCGTGCCGGCCGGCAGCGTGACCCCGGAAGGCGCCACCGAACTCACCGTCGACGTCGTGCGCGACGGCGTCGTCGGCCGAGGAGTGCTCCTGGACATCCCCCGGCTCAGGGGAGTGCCCTGGCTGGAGCCGGGGGACCAGGTCACCGCCGCCGACCTGGCAGCCGCCGAGGCCGCCCAGGGGGTGCGCGCCGGACCCGGGGACGTGCTGCTCGTCCGCGTGGGCCACCGGCTCAGACGCCGGGAGCTCGGCCCCTGGAACACCGCGGAGGCACGCGCCGGACTCCACCCGGACGCCGTCGAGTTCCTCGTCGACCGGCGCGTCGCGATGCTCGGCGGCGACGGAAACAACGACGCCGCACCGAGTGCCGTGGAGGGAGTCGGTTTCCCCGTCCACGTCCTGACCGTCCACGCCATGGGAATGCACCTCATGGACTATCTGCAGTTCGAGGAACTGGCTCCGGTCTGCGAGCAGGAGGGCCGCTGGAGCTTCCTCTGCGCGGTCGCGCCGTTGCGGCTGCCGGGAGCAACCGGCTCGCCCGTCAACCCGGTCGCCGTCCTGTGAGTCCCCGTCCCGTGCCGCAGCGGCACCGAACCCGGTCCCCGGCCCGGAGCCCGTACAGCCGACCCCCGACGCCGCCCCCGGCCCCGACTCCCGACGCCGATCCCGAAACCCCCGCACCCGGGCCGGACCCCCGGTCCCAGGCCCGGAACCGCGAGAACGGTGGCTGCCATGACCGAATCCCCGCACTACGACGTCATCGTCATCGGCACCGGAGCCGGCGGCGGCACGCTCGCTCATCGCCTCGCCCCCACCGGGCACCGCGTCCTCCTGCTGGAACGCGGGGGCTACCTCCCCCGGGAACGCGACAACTGGGACTCCACGGCCGTCTTCGTCAAGGGCAAGTACCGCGCGCCCGAGTTCTGGTACGACAAGTACGGCAACACCTTCCCGCCGGAGGTCAACTACTACGTCGGCGGCAACACCAAGTTCTACGGGGCGGCCCTCTTCCGGCTGCGTCCGGAGGACTTCGGCGCACTGCGCCACCACGGCGGCGTGTCCCCGGCGTGGCCGCTGAGCTACGACGACCTGGAGCCCTACTACACCCAGGCCGAGCACCTGTACCTCGTGCACGGCAACCACGGCGAGGACCCCACCGAGGGTGTGGTGAGCGGCCAGTACCTCCACCCGCCCGTCGCACACGAGCCGCGCATCCAGCGGTTGAGCGACGACCTGGAGAAGTTGGGACTGCACCCCTTCCACCTGCCCATCGGGGTCAACCTCGTCCAGGACCGCGACGGCCGGGCAACCCACTCCAGCGTCTGCATCCGCTGCGACCGGGTCGACGGCTTCCCCTGCCTGGTGCGCGGCAAGTCCGACGCCCAGGTCATCTGTGTGGAGCCCGCCCTGGAGCACCCCAACGTGGACCTGATCACCGACGCCCGCGTGACCAGGCTGGAGACCGACGCCACGGGCCGCAGCGTCACCACGGTCGTCGCGGAACTCTCCGACGGAACCGAGGCCCGGTTCTCCTCCCACCTCGTCGCCGTCGCCTGCGGAGCCGTCAACACCGCGGCGCTGCTGCTGGCCTCGGCCGGCGACCGGCACCCGGACGGGCTCGCCAACAGCTCGGGCGTGGTGGGCCGTCACTACATGCGGCACAACAACATGGCGCTGATGGCGGTGTCGAAGGAACCCAACGACACCCGCTTCCAGAAGACCCTCGCCCTGCACGACTGGTACCTGGGCGCGGACGACTGGGAGTACCCCCTCGGCGGCATCCAGATGCTCGGCAAGTCCGACGCCGAGCAGATCCACGGCGAGGCACCGCGCTGGGCAGGCGCCGTGACGCCCGGGATGCCCTTCGAGGTGCTGGCCCACCACGCCGTCGACTTCTGGCTGTGTGGCGAGGACCTGCCCGATCCCGGCAACCGCGTCACCCTGGACCGGGACGGCGGCATCCACCTCGCGCTCGACGAGAAGAACAACATCACCGCGCTCAACCGGCTCCGCCACAAACTGCAGGGGATGCTCGGCCGGCTCGGGATGCACGAGCACCATCTGCTGCCCCACAGCATCTACCTGCACAAGGGGATGCCCATCGGGGCGACCGCCCACCAGGCCGGCACCGTCCGCTTCGGCAACGACCCGACGAGCTCCGCCCTGGACGTCAACTGCAAGGCCCACGGCCTCGACAACCTCTACGTCGTCGACACGAGCTTCTTCCCGAGCATCGGCGCGGTGAACCCGTCCCTCACCGTCATGGCCAACGCCCTGCGCGTCGGGGACCACCTGGCCGAGCGGCTCCGCGGCTGAGCCGACCGGGCGAACATCGGCCACCCAACGGCCCACACGGCCGTGCGCTGTCCGCCCGACGGCCCGCGCCGGTGGTTGCGTTGCGCGCGGGTTCCGTCCGGCGCCACCTCGGCCCCGGGCCGCAGGCAGGCACGTTCCCAGGAGGCATCGTGAATTCCCAGGCCGGAGCGGCACCGTACCCGGTTCCGCAGCTGCTGAAGGGCCAGAAGGCACTGGTCACCGGAGCCAACTCGGGCATCGGGAAGGCGACGGCGATCGCTCTCGGCCGGGCCGGCGCGGACGTGGTCGTCAACTTCGTGGCCGGCCAGGAGGCCGCCGACGCGGTCGTCAAGGAGATCACCGCCGCCGGAGTGCGCGCCTACGCCCACGAGGCCGATGTCTCCGACGAGGAGCAGGTCGTCGCGATGACGCGGCGGATGGTCGAGGAGTTCGGAACCATCGACATCCTCGTCGCCAACGCCGGCCTCCAGCGGGACGCCGCGGTCACCGACATGACGCTCGCCCAGTGGCAGAAGGTCATCGACGTCAACCTCACCGGCCAGTTCCTGTGCGCCCGAGAGGCGGTCAAGGAGTTCCTGCGGCGCGGCGTCGTCCCCGAGGTCTCGCGCGCCGCCGGGAAGATCGTCTGCATGAGCTCGGTCCACCAGGTCATCCCCTGGGCCGGCCACGTCAACTACGCCTCCTCCAAGGGCGGCGTGCAGATGATGATGGAGACCCTCGCCCAGGAGCTCGCGTCGAAGAAGATCCGGGTCAACGCGGTCGCGCCGGGCGCCATCAAGACCCCCATCAACACCGACGCCTGGGACACCCCCGACGCCGAACGGGACCTGCTCACCCTCATCCCGTACGCCCGGGTCGGGGAGCCCGACGACATCGCCCACGCCGTCACCGTCCTCGCCTCCGACCTCATGGACTACGTGGTGGGCACCACGTTGTACGTCGACGGAGGCATGACCCTCTTCCCCGGGTTCGCCACCGGCGGCTGACGCCGCGACCGACCCGAAGGGCTCCGACGACCGAAGGCACACATGCACAATCCGGTACCCCTGCCGGCCGGAGCGCACCTGCTGCTCGCGGACGCACCCGCCCAACTGCTCCCGGCCCGGGAGCTGATGGCGTTCACGCTCGCCTCCCACATCATCCTGGTGCCCATGGGAGTGGCGCTGCCCCTGATCACGCTGATCATGCACTACCGCGGGCTGCGCCGGAACGACCCCACCGCGCTGCTGCTCGCCCGGCGGTGGTCGGCCGTCATGGCCGTCCAGTTCGCCGTCGGCGTCGTCACCGGCACCGTGCTCTCCTTCGAGTTCGGGCTGCTCTGGCCGGGGCTCATGGGCCGCTGGGGGGACGTCTTCGGCATCGGGTTCGGCGTGGAGGCATGGGCGTTCTTCCTGGAGGCCGTCCTCATCGCCGTCTACCTCTACGGCTGGCGGCGGTTGCCGGCGCGGACTCACTTCCTCCTCGGGGTGCCGCTGCCGGCCGCCGCCCTTCTGGGGGCCTTCGGCATCCTGGCGGCCAACTCCTGGATGAACACGCCCCGAGGCTTCCGTCTCGACTCCGTGGGCAACCCCGTGGACGTCGACGTCTGGAAGGCGATCTTCACGCCGATGTTCGGGCCCCAGTACTGGCACTTCGTCGTGGCGATGTTCCTGACGGCCGGGTACGTCGTCGCCGGCGTCTACGCCGTCGGGATCCTGAGGGGCCGCAGGGACCGCTACCACCGGCTCGGGTTCGCGGTCCCGTTCACCGTCGCGGCGGTCTTCACACCGATCCAGTTCGTGCTCGGCGACTCCATCGCGCGCTCCGTGTTCCACAAGCAGCCGGTGAAGTTCGCCGCGATGGAACTGGTGTGGGAGACCGACACCCATGTGCCCGAGTATATCTTCGGCCGCCTGCACCCGGACGGCACCGTCTCCGGCGGCATCAAGATCCCCCAACTCGACTCCGTCCTGGCCGGATTCCGGCCCGACACCGAGGTCACCGGCCTCACCTCCGTCCCCGCCTCCGACCGGCCCAACCCCACCCAGGCCACGATCGCCCACTGGGCCTTCGACATCATGGTCGTCATCGGCTCGCTGATGATGCTCCTCGTGCTCTGGTACGCGTGGGCGGTGTGGCGCAGACGGAAGCGGGCCGCGGCCGAACGCCTCCCGGAGTCCCGGTGGTTCTACCGCAGCGCGGCCTGCGCCGGGGTCGCCTCCGTCATCGCCGTCGAGTGCGGCTGGATCACCACCGAGGTGGGGCGGCAGCCCTGGATCGTGTACCAGAACATGCGGGTCGCCGAGGCGGTCACGGCGACCCGGTCCTCCACCATCTGGATCATGTTCGGCGTCGTGATCGTCGTGTACGTCTTCATCTTCGGCTCCTTCCTCGCGGTGCTGCTCAAGATGCGCACCCGCTGGCGGCTCGCCGACGCGGCGGCGGGGACGTCCCCCCCGGCCGAGGGCCCGGAGACCGGGACGCCCTACGGCCCGCGCGACGACGTGCCGGGCGCGGCCGCCGGCACCGGGGCCCGGGCGGGGGAGGGCGGTACGCCATGACGACCGCAAGCATCGTCGCCCTGGTGCTGCTGCTCGCCGTCGCCGCCTACGCCTGCGCCGGCGGCACCGACTACGGCGCCGGATTCTGGGACCTCACCGCGGGCGATGCCGAGCGGGGCAAGCGGCCGCGGTGGCTGATCGACCACGCCATGGCACCCGTGTGGGAGGTCAACAACGTCTGGCTGATCTTCGTCCTCGTCATCATGTGGACCGGATTCCCGGTGCTGTTCCAGACGGTGTTCTCGTCGATGTGGCTGCCGCTGGCCCTCGCCGCGGTCGGCCTGGTCCTGCGGGGCGCCGGCTTCGCGCTGCGCAAGCCGATCAAGCAGGTGGCCGGGCGGCGGCTGTACGGCGCGATGTTCGCCGTCTCCTCGCTGCTCACCCCGTACTTCCTCGGCGCCGCCGTCGGCGGCATCGCCTCGGGCCGGGTCGCGCCCGGCACCGTCGCCTCCGCGCACGCCTGGGCCAATCCCACGTCCTTCTTCTTCGGGCTGCTCACGGTGACGGCCACAGCCTTCCTCGGTGCGGTGTTCCTCTCCTGCGACGCCGAACGCTGGGACGCCCCCGACCTCGTCGGCTACTTCCGGCGCCGGGCGCTGGCCTCCCTGGCCGTCGCCGCAGTGCTCGGCGTGGCCGCGCTCTTCGTCGTCCCGAGCGACGCCCCCCACCTGTGGAGCGGGCTCACCCGGGGAGCCGGGCTCGTCCTCGCCCTCGTGGCCGTTGTCTGCACGGTGGCGACGGCGCTGATGCTCCTGCGAGGACACGCCCGCTGGTCCCGGTTCACCGCCGTGGGCGTGGTCGCCGCCTCCGTCATCGCCTGGGGCGTCGCCCAGCGTCCCTACCTCATCCCGACCTCCCTGACCGTCCAGGACGCGGCGGGCGCCCCCTCGACGCTGGTGTGGCTGCTGTTCGTCACCCTCGTCGCGGTGCTCCTCGTCGGGCCGGCGCTCGTCCTGCTCTACTGGCTCGACACGCACGCGGAGCTGGAGTCCCTCTCCGAGTCCGACCTCCGCCAGGGCGGGGGCGGCAGCCCCGCCGGGAGCGAGTGACGGCCGCTCGTGCTCCCCCCCGACCAGTTCCTCCTCGGCGTCGCCCTGACCGTGGTGCTCGCGGTGGGCTCCCAGATCGTCGCGAGCAGGCTGCGCATCCCGGCGCTGATCCTGCTGCTGCCCGCCGGATTCACGGCCGGCGCCCTCACCGACGTCGTCCAACCGGAGAAGCTGGCGCCGGGCAACTTCTCGTCCATCGTCTCGCTGTCCGTCGCGGTGATCCTCTACGACGCCGGGCTGGGCCTGCGGCTGCGCCAGTTGCGAGGCGCCACCCGCTCGGTGGTGCGCCGGCTCCTGGCCCTCGGCGTCCTGGCCACCTGGGCGTCCGTCATGGCGCTCGCCCCCGCGCTGTTCGGCGTCCCCCTCCCCGTGGCCGTACTGCTGGGCGCCATCCTCGTCGTCTCCGGACCGACGGTGGTGGGACCGCTGCTCGACCACGTGCGGCCTCCGGACGGGGTGCGGCGCATCCTGGTCTGGGAGGGGACGCTCGTCGACCCCGTCGGGGCCATCCTCGGCGCGCTCGTGCTGCACTCGCTGCTCGCGGGCGACTTCCGGTTCGGCCGGGGCTTCCACCCGGGCGAGTTCCTGCTCAGCTGGCTGGTCGGGCTGGCGGGCGGCGTGGTGGGTGCCGCGGCACTGTGGTTCCTCCTCCACCGGCTCCGGCTCGGCGAGACGCTGGGCACGCTGGCCCAGCTCGCCACGGTGGTCGCGGTGTCGGCGGGCTGCGACGTCGTGCGCGACGACACGGGGCTGATCGCCGCGGTCGTCGCCGGGCTCGCCGTCGCCAACCTCCCCGGGCTGGGCATGCCGGTCCGGCGCCCCTTCTTCGAGACACTGGTGCAGCTCATCATCGGGCTGCTGTTCGTGACCATCTCGGCCGGGGTGACCCCGTCGTCCGTCCGTCCCGTCCTGCTGCCCACGCTCGGCCTGATCGGCGCGCTCGTCCTGGTGGTCCGGCCGCTGGTCGCCTGGCTCTCCACCCATGGGCTCGGACTGCCGTACGGAGAGCGTGCGTTCATCGCCTGGATGGCGCCGCGCGGCATCGTCGCCGCGTCCACGGCGTCCGCCTTCGCCGCCACCCTGTCCGGCGCGGGGCTGTCCGGCGCGGACAAGATCCTTCCGGTCACGTTCCTGGTGATCGTGGGGACCGTCCTGGTCTACGGGCTGACCGCGGCACCGGTCGCCGCCGCGCTGGGCATCAACCGGTCGGTCCGCGCCCGGCCGCTGATCGTGGGCGGGCGGCCGTGGTCGGTCGAACTGGCCAGGTGCCTGAAGTCCGCCGGGGTGGACGTCGCGATGTGGACCGCGACGGAGGAACAGCGGGAGCGCGTCCGGCGGGCCGGGATCGAACAGGCCCCGGGCGAACTGCTGGCCACGGCCACGGACCCCGCCGGGCGCCTCGAGGGCGTCACCGCCGTGCTCCTGCTCACCGAAGACGACGACTTCAACGCGCTCGTCTCCGTCGTCGCCCGGGACAGCGTCGACGGACCGGTCCACCGCGTCGGACCGCCGCCGGACGGGACGGGCGCGGTCGCGACCCGCACCGGCCCGGACGTGCTCTTCGGCCCGGGCCTGGGACGGGACGTGCTGGCGGCCCGCCATGCTCGGGGCGCCCTGTTCACGGTGGGCGCGCCGGGCGAACCCCCGCCGCCCGGTCACGACGCGCTGTTCGTCCTGCGGGCCGACGGCCGCCTGGACCCGGTCACCGAGGAACGGCCCGCGCGGCCGGGCCCGGGGGACAGGGTCGTGCTGCTGGGCACCGGCCCGGACGGCCGGCCCGTGGGGGGCTCGCCCGCCGGGGACCGGTGAGCGGCGGGGCCGTTCAGAGGTTGGACTCCGCCGGGGCGGTCCGCGTGCGGGCCTCCCCTTGTACGCGGTTGAGCTCCCGGTCCAGCGTGATCGCCGTGTCGATGAACGCCAGATGGGTGAACGCCTGTGGGAAGTTGCCCAGCTGGCGTCCGGTCAGGGCGATCTCCTCGGAGTAGAGGCCGAGGTGGTTGGCGTACGTGAGCATCTTCTCCAGCACGAGTCTCGACTGATTCAGCCTGCCCGCCCGCGCCAGCGCATCGACGTACATGAACGTGCACAGCGAGAAGGTGCCCTCGGAGCCGGCCAGACCGTCGGGGGAGGCCTCGGGGTTGTACCGGTAGACGAGGCTGTCGTTCACCAGTTCGCGGTCCATGGCGTCCAGCGTGGCGGTCCACATCGGGTCGTCGGGGGTGATGAACCCCACCGTGGACATCCGTACGAGCGACGAGTCCAGCACGTCGGTGTCGTAGTGCTGCACGAACGCCTGCCGCTGGTGGTTCCAGCCGCGGGTGAGGACCTGGTCGTACAGCTTGTCCCGCTCACCGGCCCAGCGCGCGAGCGAGGCCGGCCGGCCGCTCGCCGTCGCCAGCCGCAGCGCCCGGTCGAAGGCGACCCACGACATCAAACGTCCGTACGTGAAGTCCTTGCGCCCGCCCCGGGTCTCCCAGAGCCCCTCGTCGGGCTGGTCCCAGTGGTCGCTGAGCCAGTCGAGGAGCGTGCGCAGCGAGGTCCAGCCGCGGTGGTCGAGCTGGATGCCCCGCTCGTGCGCGAAGTAGATGCTGTCCAGCGCCTCGCCGTAGATGTCGAGCTGGAGCTGGGACGCGGCGCCGTTCCCGATCCTGACGGGGCTGGAGCCCCCGTAGCCCTCCCAGTCGTCGAGGACCTCCTCCTCCAGGTCGGAGGAGCCGTCGACCCGGTACATGATGTTCAGCGGTCCCGAGTCGCCGTCGCAGCCCGCCCTCTCGTGGACGCGGTCGCGCAGCCAGCCGATGAAGGCCTGGGCCTCGTCGGTGAAACCGAGGCCCAGCAGGGCGTACACGGAGAACGAAGCGTCGCGGATCCAGGTGAACCGGTAGTCCCAGTTCCGCTCGCCGCCGAGCTGTTCGGGGAGCCCGGCCGTCGGCGCCGCCACGATCGCCCCGCTCGGGGCGTACGTCATCAGTTTCAGCGTGATCGCCGACCGCTCGACCGCCTCCCGCCAGCGGCCCGAGTAGCGGGACTGGCCGAGCCAGTCGCGCCAGAACCGCACGGTGTCGTCGAAGAGCTGCATGAACTCGGCGTGGTGGACGTGCCGCGGCGGGCCGTCGGCGAAGGTCTCCAGCACCACCCCGCGCTCCTGGCCGGCGTCCAGGGTGAGGGTGAAGTGCATGTCGCTGTCGCCCAGGTCGAGGGGGGCCAGCCGGACGTCCCCCGGTTCGCGGACCGCGTGGACCGTCAGCTCCAGGCCGTCGGCGACGAACACCGCCCCGCGCTCGGTGTAGTGCAGCTTGTGCGGGGACCGGCCGTAGTTGAACCGCGGAACGATGTCGACCTTGAAGGTGAGGCTGCCGCGAACGCAGCGCAGCAGCCGCACCAGGCGGTGCCGCTGGGTGGCCGTGGAGCCCGTGACCGGCATGAAGTCGACGACCTCGCCCGCGCCCGCCTCGGTCATGAAGCGGGTGACCAGGATCGCGGTGTCGGGAAGGTACAACTGTTTGGTGGTGTAGGTCCGGTCCACGGGAGCGACCTTGAAGTACCCGCCCTTCTCGCTGTCCAGAAGCGAGCCGAAGATGCTCGGCGAGTCGAACCGCGGGGTGCAGTACCAGTCGATCGTCCCTTGCGTGCTGACCAGTGCCGCGGTCTGCAGGTCACCGATCAGTCCGTGGTCCTCGATGAGGGGGTAGTCGCCCATCCCGAGCCCCTTTCGCCCTGGGTCGCGAGCGGATGCCGCCCCCATCAGCTTAGGTAATAGGTGCATTTCGGGCTTTTCGGGAGGAGTCGCCGGGTTGTGGGGGAAGGGCTCCAGCGTGGAGGCGACAACCGCGCACCGGGAGACGAGCCGCCGGGTCCGTGCGCCCCTGTCCTGGGCGACGGCTTTCGCGCTGCGCCAGTACGTCATGGCGAGCCTCTGGATCGCGCCGCTGATCGGGATCGTCCTCGGCTCGCTGCTCGCGGACGCCGCCGTGGCGCTCGACGGCGCCGTCCGGGTGCCGCAGGGGTGGCGGTACTCCACGTCCACCGCCAGCAGCGTCCTCAGCTCCATCGTCGGCGCGATGGTCGCCCTGCTCGGCTTCGTCGTGACCATCGGCATCCTCGTGGTCCAGCAGGCCACCGGGACCCTGTCGCCGCGCTACATGCGGCTCTGGTACCGGGACCGGCTCCAGAAGGCCGTGCTCGCGACCTTCTCCGGGACGTTCGCCTTCTCCTTCTCGCTGCTGCGCAGGATCGAGACGGACTTCGTGCCGGACATCGGTGTCACCCTCGCGGGGGCGGCGGTGGCCGTGAGCCTGGTGCTACTGCTGATGTACCTGAACCGTTTCATCCACAACCTGCGGCCCGTCGCCATCGCGGCGCTGGTCGCGCGGGCGGGGCGGCGGGTGTTCGACCGGGGGACGCTGCTCGCCGCGCGCGGCACCCTGCGGGCGGCGGACGCGACGAGGGCACCGCCCCCGGGTCCGGTGACATCGGTGCCCTGCGCGACGGGCGGGGCGCTCCAGGGGCTCCACCCGGAGCGGCTGGTGGCCCTCGCCGAACGGTACGACTGCTTCGTGGTGCTCACCCATCCGGTGGGCGACTTCGTACCGCCCGGCGCGACGCTCTTCGAGCTGCACGGCGCCGCGCCGCCCCCGCCCACCGAGCTGACCGGGCTGGTCGCGCTCGGCGTCGAACGGACCATCGAGCAGGATCCCGCCTTCGGGATGCGCATCCTGGTGGACATCGCCATCAGGGCGCTGTCCCCGGCGGTGAACGACCCCACCACGGCGGTGCAGGTCCTGAACCACATCGAGGCGTTCCTGCACACCATCGGCCGTGCGGAACTCGGTGGGCGCTACACCCTCCACGACGCCCACGGCGTGCCCCGGCTCGAGGTCCCCGGCCGCTCCTGGGACGACTTCCTGCAGCTAGCGGTCACGGAGATCCGTGAGTACGGTGCCGGCTCCCTGCAGGTCTGCCGGCGACTGCGGGCGTTGTTCGACGGACTCCTGGACGCCGGACTGTCCGAGCGGCACCGGACGGCGGTACGCACCGAGCTGCGGCTCCTGGACGAGGCGGTCGACCGCAGGTACCCCGACCCGGTCCGCCGGGCGACCGCGCTGACCCCCGACCGCCAGGGCATCGGGGGAGGCGCCGGACTGCGGGCCTGACCAGGGGGGACGACGGAGACGGCCAGGGGCTCAGGCGGGCCGTGCGGTGGCCCACCCGGGCGGTCACGTCCGGTGCCCGTGAGGTGACAGCACGCACGCCTCCCGTCCCGGGCGACACGCCCGCAGCCCCGCACCGGGCGGCGGGGCGGGCGGTCCGCGCCGCGGGTGCTCAGGGCCGGGGCGGCCCCCGGATGGCACAATCGGGCACGGCGGGCGCCGCCCGCCTCCGGTGACCCGGACCCGCCCCCACGACCCGCAGGGACGCCTTGAGCACGTACCGCGACTTCGCCCACCGGGGTTCCGCCCGCGCCACCGTCCTGCGGACCGTCGGTACCCGGGAGCGGCGCTCGCACCTCACCGCGCCCCGCGTCCCCACCGTGGGCATCGACATCGGCGGCACGAAGGTGATGGCCGGCGTCGTCGACGCCGACGGGGTCATCCTGGAGAAGCTCCGCACGGAGACCCCGGACAAGTCCAAGAGCCCCAAGGTCGTCGAGGACACCATCGTGGAGCTGGTCCTCGACCTCTCCGACCGGCACGACGTGCACGCCGTCGGCATCGGCGCGGCCGGCTGGGTGGACGCCGACCGCTCCAAGGTGCTGTTCGCCCCGCACCTGGCCTGGCGCAACGAGCCTCTGCGGGACTCGCTGCAGAACCGTCTCGCCGTCCCGGTCATGGTCGACAACGACGCCAACACCGCCGCCTGGGCCGAGTGGCGCTTCGGTGCGGGCCGCGGCGAGGATCATCTGGTCATGATCACGCTCGGCACCGGCATCGGTGGTGCGATCCTGGAGGACGGCCGGGTCAAGCGCGGCAAGTACGGCGTCGCCGGCGAGTTCGGCCATATGCAGGTCGTGCCCGGCGGACACCGCTGCCCGTGCGGCAACCGCGGCTGCTGGGAGCAGTACAGCTCCGGCAACGCCCTGGTCCGCGAGGCGCGCGAGCTGGCAGCCGCGGACTCGCCGGTCGCGTACAACATCATCGAGCGGGTCAAGGGCAACGTCCCCGACATCACCGGCCCGCTGATCACCGAGCTGGCCCGGGAAGGCGACGCCATGTGCGTCGAGCTCCTCCAGGACATCGGGCAGTGGCTCGGCGTCGGCATCGCCAATCTCGCCGCTGCCCTCGACCCGTCGTGCTTCGTCATCGGCGGTGGCGTCAGCGCCGCCGACGACCTGCTCATCGGGCCCGCCCGGGACGCCTTCCGGCGCCATCTCACCGGCCGCGGCTACCGGCCCGAGGCCCGTATCGCCAAGGCCCAACTCGGCCCCGAGGCGGGTATGGTCGGCGCGGCCGACCTCGCGCGGCTCGTCGCCCGCCGGTTCCGCCGCGCCAAGCGGCGCCGTGTCGAGCGGTACGAGAGATACGAGCGCTACGCCCAAGTCCTCCGCAGCGCCGGAGGGCTCGGCGACACCGGCGACAGTGCCCGCCCCACACCCCAGGACCCCGAGTGAAGACCCTGCACCGACAGACCCCGCCCGTGGACGAGAACGTGCGTCCCCCCGAGGACCGGCGGCACATGATCTGGCGCCGTGTGCTGACCGCGGTCGTCATCGTGCTGCTCATCGGCATCCCCGCCGGCTACCTGGTGATCTCCGCGGAGCAGAGCAGGGACAGCGGACGGGACAAGGAGGCCGAGTCGTCGGCGACAGGGCTGCGCCAGAACTGGCCGTCCAAGATGAAGCGCCGCGTCTTCGAGGTGCCGATCCCGGCCCGCTCCACCGAGGTCGCCTACTACGAGACCAGCAACTGGAAGTCGAGCCGGCTGTACGTCAAGTTCCGTACGACCGCCGGCGGGCTCGACGCGTTCCTCAACGACGTGGGTACCAGCCGTGCGCGGCTGAAGACCGGCGAGGTCGCCATCGGCGAGCGCGACGCGGACACCGTCGGCTGGGTCTTCCGGTCCGAGGCCGCATGGGCCGGGACCTCGCACAAGCAGCGCGATCCGCGCCCCAGCCAGGACATCGCCGTGGATCTGACCGATCCGTCCGCACCCATGGTGTTCGTGGTCTCGACCGCGACCCCCTGATCCGGAGTTATCTGTTCCGCTCACTGCTGTGGAGCGGGTGAGCGAGCGCACGCAGACGCCCCCCCGAAGCCCCGCGGCAGTGGATCGACGGTCCGGACGACGCGTCCGTTCCCCTCCTCGGACCGTCCCGCACCACGTCCTGGCGCAGGTCGTGGCGGTTGCCCGGGCAGCCTGCCGGCCGGGCAACGGCGGCCCCGGCCCGCCGCCTCCACCCGGTCGCCCCGCTGTCCGCGCCCAGCCTGCCGGGGCGCGGCGATCACCGTGAACCCTCCGGGCCCGTGTGCGGACTGCGGGGTCCCGGCCGGTGCCCCGCAGGCGAGCGGTAGGGGAAACCCGACCATCAGGTCTCGACCTGGCCGTCATGACGCAGCGGCAGGGGCCCGATGTGATGGACGGGTGCTTACCTTCCAGGCTCAACCCCTTTGGAAACACAGGCTGTTGTGGTGCGGCTGCTGGCTCGTGGCCGCCGTGTGGGCCGGCGTGTTCCCGCTCCTCGCGGCTCCCGAGCCGCACCGGGTCTGGGGGGCGATCGCGGGTGTCGGCTACCTCTGTGCCGCGTGCGCCGCGCTCTGGTCCCGTGGGCGGAGCGTTTCCGTCTGGGTCGCCGTCGGCGGCGCCGTGGTCGTACCGCTGCTGGTGCTGCTGGTGACCGGCGGGGCGCAGAGCGAGGTCGGCGTCATCGAGCGGTCCGGGGTGCTGACGTTGCATCAGGCCACCCCGTACCTGGCCGACCCCCGCACGGTGGTCGAGGTCACCCCGTACCTGCCCGGGACGGCGGTGTTCGGGCTGCCCCGGGCGGTGCTCGGCGACAGCGGCTGGCTGCCCCAACTGCTCGGCGACGCCCGGCTCTGGTGCACGGCGGCGTTCCTCGGGTGCCTGTGGGGGGCGCGCCGCGCGACAAGGCGGGCCGTCGGAGGCGGGGTGCCCCTCGGCGCGCTCGTCGCCTCGCCGGTCGTGGCGCTGCCGCTCTGCGTCAGCGGCGTGGACCTGCCGCTGACCGGGCTGCTGTGTCTGGCGCTGGCGTGTGCGGCCCGGCGGCGCCCCCTCGCCGCCGGGCTCGCGCTCGCCGCCGCCTGTTCCCTCAAATGGACGGCCTGGCCCGATGTCGCGGTCGCCGTGTCGCTCCTCGCCCACCGCGCGGGTCTGCGGGCCGCCGTACGCGCCGCCGCCGTTGCCGTGGCGGGCACCGTGGTCATCGTCCTGCCGAGCGCGCTGCTGTCGCCCGGGCCCCTGGTCCAGCAGGTGTTCGCCTTCCCCATGGGCCTCAGCGACTGGGAGACCCCGGCCGCCAGCCCGCTGCCCGGCCGGCTGCTCGCCGACCTCGGTCCGGCCGGCTGGTACGCGACGGTGGCGCTGCTGCTGGCCGGCGGGTCGGCCGTCGCGGTGTCCCTCGTCGTACGCCCGCCCCACGATCTGGTTTCGGCCGCCGACCGGCTCGCCCTCGGTCTCTGCCTGGCCTTCCTCCTGGCGCCCGCCGGTCGGTTCGGCTACCTCGCCCTGCCGGTCCTCCTCGTCATGTGGGCCCGAATGGTCCGCGGCGTCCCCCGGGCCGTGCCCGTGCGGAGCCGCCTCGTACGCACCTCCGAGGACCCCCGCCCGGTTCCGGTCGGAGGTGCCCGGTGAGCGCCCTGCGCACGCACGCGGTGGCCACCGCGCTGCGCTGGGGCGCTCACCGGTTCCCGTTCGTCGAGGACGAGGTCGCGGGCCTCCGTGACCTCGTGCGTCCGGGCGCTACATGCGTGGACATAGGAGCCGAATACGGGCTGTACACCTGGGTGCTGTCCGCGCTCGCCGGACCCACCGGCCACGTTCACAGCGTGGAGCCGCTGCCCGGCCCCAACCACTGGCTGCGCGCCGCGGCACGCCTCCTCGGCGCCCGCAACGTGACCGTGCACCGCACCGCCTTCGGCGCCCGGCCCGGGCACGGGACCCTGAGCCTGCCGATGCGGCGCGGACTGCCGGTGCACGGGCGGGCCTACCTCACCGACGGCGCCGACGGCCCCGGCCCCAACGCCGAGTTCCGCACCGCGCGCAGTGTGAACGCCCCGGTCCGCACCCTCGACCAACTCGCCCACGAGGCGGGCCCGGAGCGGCTCACCTTCGTCAAGGCCGACGTCGAGGGCGCCGAACTCGCCGTGCTCCGGGGCGGATCGGGCACCCTGCGGCGCCACCGCCCCACACTGCTCCTGGAGATCGAGCGCCGGCACCTGGAGAAGTACGGCGCCCACCCCGCCGACGTGCTGCGGCACCTGCGGGACTACGGCTACCGCGCCCACCGCCGGCTGCGCGGCCGCTGGACACCCGTGTCGCGCATCACCGACGACTGCCGCAACTACGTCTTCACCGCCTGACCACCTCCCTACGTAAGGCAGCGATCACGCATGAGCACCACCCTGATCGTCACCAACGACTTCCCGCCCCGCCAGGGCGGCATCGAGACGTTCGTCCACGCCATGGCGACCCGCGTCCCCGGCGACGACGTGGTCGTCTACACGTCGAGCGAGCCGGGCGCCGCCGCATACGACGCCACGCTGCCCTTCCCGGTGATCCGGGACCCCAGCCGCATGCTGCTGCCCACGCCCCGTGTCACCCGCCGCGCCCTCGCGACAGCCCGCAGGTACGGCTGCGACCGGGCCTGGTTCGGAGCCGCCGCGCCGCTCGCCGCCATGGCGCCGGCTCTGCGACGTGGCGGGATACGGCGCATGGTCGCCACCACGCACGGCCACGAGATCTGGTGGGCCCGCACTCCGGGCGCCCGACAGGTCATGCGGCGCATCGGTGACCACGTCGACGTCGTCACGTACCTGGGCGAGTACACCCGGCGCCGGATCGCCTCCGCGCTGGGGCCCCGCGCCGAGCTGGTGCGGCTGGCGCCGGGCGTGGACGCGGCGGCGTTCCGGCCCAAGCCCGACCAGGCCAGGCAGATCCGTGAACGGCACGGCATCGTGGGCCGAAAGGTCGTCCTGTGCGTCTCGCGGCTGGTCGCCCGCAAGGGACAGGACACACTGATCCGGGCGCTCCCGGACATCCGGCGGACCGTGCCGGACGCGGTGCTGGTGATCGTGGGCGGCGGCCCGGACGAGGCGCGGCTGCGCGCGTTCGCGAGCAAGTACGCCGACGGGCACGTGGTGTTCGCGGGCAGCCTCGCCCACGCCTCGACGGCGCCCTACTACGCGGCGGCCGACGTGTTCGCCATGCCCTGCCGGACGCGGAAGGCGGGGCTGGAGGCGGAGGGGCTGGGCATCGTGTTCCTGGAGGCGGCCGCCAGCGGCCTGCCCGTCGTCGTCGGCGACTCGGGCGGTGCACCGGACACGGTCGTCGACGGTGTGACGGGCACGGTGGTCGACGGCACGGACGTGCGGGGCGTGGCGCATGCCGTGGCGGCATTCCTGCGCGACCCGGAGCGGGCAGCGGCGATGGGCGGGGCGGGGCGCGCACGGGTGGCGGAGCAGTGGTCCTGGGACGCGTCGGCGGAACGGCTGACCCGGCTGCTCACCCCGGACGCGGACCGTCGGCCCGTCACCCCGAGGCGGGGAGGCTGACGGCACCCCGACGTACGGCGGCCGACGGTACGGGCGAGGACCGCCGGCGGCCGGCGGCTCCCCGAAGCCGCCCGCGGTGTCAGGCCGGTGGGGTCTCGCGGCGGAGGTGTGCCAGGACCGCGAGGACACGGCGGTTGCCCTCGGCCGGGTCGAGTTCCAGCTTCATGAAGATGTTGCTCGAGTGCTTCACCACCGACGCCTCCGTGATGGTCAGCCGCTGCGCGATGGCCTGGTTGTTGAGACCCTCCGCCATCAAGGCGAGCACCTCCCGCTCCCGGGGCGTGAGCCGCTGCAGCGGCTCGTCCGCCGTCCGCTGCTGGAGCAGTACCCGGACCACCTCCGGGTCGATGACGGTCTGCCCGCAGGCGACCCGGTCCAGCGCGTCGAGGAAGTCCGCGACCTCGCCGACCCGGTCCTTCAGCAGGTACCCGAGCCCTCCCTCGGCCGACGAACCGCCGCTGAAGAGCTGGGTCGCGTACGCCGTGGCGACGTACTGCGACAGCACCAGCACCGGCAGGCCCGGGTACCGGCCGCGCAGTTCCAGCGCCGCCTTCAGTCCCTCGTCGCGGAAGCCGGGCGGCATCCGGACGTCGGTGATGACCACGTCCGGCCGGTCGGCGTCCACGGCGCGCGCCAGCTCCTCGGCATCGCCGACGGCGGCGGTCACTTCGTGGCCCGTCCGGGACAGCAGCTCCACCAGACCGGCGCGCAACAGGACGGCGTCCTCGGCGAGCACTACGCGGAGCACGGCACCTCCACGCGCAGTTGTGTCGGTCCGCCGACGGGACTGGTCACGATGAGCCTGCCTTTCAGAATGGCCACGCGGTCCGCCAATCCCTGCAGACCGGCACCGGCGGCGGGATCGGCTCCGCCGTGCCCGTTGTCGGTGATGAGCAGGACCAGCTTGTCGTCCGTGAGCCCGCCGATGACGGCCACCTCGTCGGCGCCGCTGTGCTTGGATGCGTTCGTCAGCGCCTCGGTGATGGTGAAGTACGCCGTCGCCTCGACCGCCGACGGCAGTCGGTCCGGTAGATCGATGTCGACGGTCACCGGGATCGGGTTGCGCAGGGCGAGTTCGGCGACCGCCGCGGGCAGCCCGTGGTCGGTGAGGACCTGGGGGTGGATGCCGCGCACCAGGGAGCGCAGTTGGCCCAGGGCCTGGCGGGCCTCGCAGCGGGCCCGCGCGATCAGCGGGGCGGCTGCCGAGTCCTGGCCGCGCAGCTCGAGTTCGGCCAGACCCAGCGTCATGGTGAGCGCCACCAGCTGCTGTTGGGCGCCGTCGTGCAGATCGCGCTCGATACGGCGCCGCTCCGCCTCGAAGGCGTCGACCAACCGGGCCCGGGACCGGGTGAGTTCGATGACTCGGCTGCTGAGGTCCTCATCACGGGCCGACAGCAGGAACTGCGCGATCCGCACCTGCGCGCCCGCCAGCAGCCCGCCCGCGTACGCCGACACCAGCAGCCCGAACAGCCCCATGGCGCTGCCCGGCAGGGCCGCGGCCGGGTCGGAGATCGGCTGCCCGGGCACCAGCATCACCGTGTCGGGAGCGATGGCCCACACGATGACAGGCGTCGCGGCCAGGATCATCGACAGCCCCAGCAGGGCGATGAAGCCGATCCCCGTGGCCGTGAAGACGACCCCCAGGATCAGCGCGTACCCCAGTTCCCGCCAGGTCGCCCGCTCCCGCAGCCGGGTGCGCAGCCACGGCAGGGCACCGGTCCCGGGCAGGGAGCCGTGCGGGTCGAGGAGGTGGTCCGGTTCGACGAGCCGTAGCCGGCGGCGCTCCAGGGCAGCGACCGGAACGCCGAACACGGCACCGGCCATGAGGACGACGAGGCCGATGCCCACCACCGAAAGGCCCACGCCGACGAAGAGCAGGGCGGCGAAGAGCAGCAGCACCACGAAGCCCAGGACGGTGCCGCTCAGCAGGAACGCCCAGGAGCGCAGCGGCCAGGCGGACAGCGCGAAGCGCAACGGGCGCCGCCGCATGGCCTCCCAGACGGCGACGGTCATCGTGCGTGTCCCTCCGGAAGGCCGTGGCGCGGGCTGGTCCACCGGGGGAGACAACCGCGGCGAGGGTGCCGAGCACCGGCTCCAGGTCTTCACCGAGCTGATGAACCGTGGCGCCGAGGACGTCCTCGTGCCCGTCTGTGAGGGACTGAAGGGTCTGCCGGACGCGATTGGGACGGTCCGGCCTCGAACGATCGTGCAGACCTGCATTCTCCGGCAGTGCCGGGCCCGTCGTGGTGGGAGGGGCAGGAGCCCCGAGGTTGGGACCGGCCATGTGGGATCCCGTGAGAGATGAGAGGGTCTGACGGGTGAGTGAGACACCACCGAACACCCTGCAATACCGCTTCGACGGGCCAGAAGACGCACCTGTCCTGATCCTGGGCCCCTCACTGGGTACCACATGGCACATGTGGGACCGGCAGGTGCCGGAACTGTCACGGCAGTGGCGGGTACTGCGCTTCGACCTGCCCGGCCACGGCGGCGCCCCCGCCCACCCGGCCGGGTCGGTGACCGAACTCGCCGACCGCCTCGTCGCCACGCTCGACGAGCTCGGCGTCCAGCGCTTCGGCTACGCGGGCTGCTCCGTCGGCGGCGCGGTCGGCATCGACCTGGCGCTGCGGGTCCCGCACCGGGTCGCGTCGCTCGCCCTGGTCTCCTCCTCGCCGAGGTTCGGCACCGCGGACGAGTTCCGGCAGCGCGGGGTGATCGTTCGTACCAACGGTCTGGACCCGATGGCGCGCACTGCGCCCGAGCACTGGTTCACCCCGGGCTTCGCGGCCGCGCAGCCGGCGATCGTGGAGTGGGCCGTGCAGATGGTGCGCACCACCGACCCCGGCTGTTACATCGCCGCCTGCGAGGCGCTGGCGGCCTTCGACGTACGGGCCGACCTGGGCCGGGTCGGCGTGCCGACGCTGGTCCTGGTGGGCTCCGACGACCAGCTGACCGGGCCCGCCGAGGCGCGCACGCTGGTCGCAGGGATACCGGACGCACGGCTCGCCCTGGTTCCCGGCGCCTCGCACCTCGCGCCCGTGGAGCAGCCGGCGGCGGTGACCGACCTGCTGGTGCGGCACTTCTCCCTGGCCTGGCAGGACACTCTCCACGCGATCCCCGCGCCGCAGTCCGTCCCCTCCGTCGCCTCTGTCCCGTCCGTCTCCGCGCCCGTGGCCCCTGTCGCAGAGATCGCCCCGGCCGCCGAGCAGCCGCACCCCTCGGGCGCGGTGCGGCCCGACCCGTACGAGGCGGGGATGAAGGTGCGGCGCGCGGTGCTCGGCGACGCGCATGTCGACTGGGCGACTGCGTCGGCGGACGAGTTCACCGCCGACTTCCAGGAGCTGATCACGCGCTATGCGTGGGGCGAGGTATGGACCCGGGAGGGGCTGGACCGCAGGACCCGCAGCGCGGTCACCCTCACGGCCCTGGTCGCGGGCGGTCACCTGGACGAACTGGCCTTCCACACCCGGGCCGCCCTCCGCAACGGACTCACCCCCACGGAGATCCGGGAGGTCCTCATCCACGCGGGCGTCTACTGCGGCGTTCCGGCGGCGAACGCCGCCTTCCGGGTCGCCCAGTCGGTGATCCGCGAGGAGACGACCCCCCGCGACTGAGGACGCGGTGCACGCCGCGCCCTCCCCTGCCCCCGGGGCGGTCCGGGGGCGGGTGCCCCTCGTTCGGGAAGGGGCCGGGCGGGGAAAGATCTGTTCGGGGACGGGGCGCGCCGCGTCGTGCGGGGCCCGGATGCGAGAGGAAGGTCATCCCCGTGAAGCTCACCAAGAAGTCGCACGCCTGCATCCGCCTGGAGAAGGCCGGCCGGACCCTCGTCGTCGATCCCGGCGTCTTCAGCGAGGCCGACGCGGCCGCCGGGGCCGACGCGCTGCTCGTCACGCACGAGCACCCGGACCACTTCAGTGAGGAACGGCTCCGCGTCGCGCTCGACGCCGACCCCGCCGCCGAGGTGTGGACCCTCCGCAGCGTCGCCGAGCAGCTGTCGGGCGGCTTCCCCGGCCGGGTGCACACCGTCGGAGACGGCGACGCCTTCACCGCGGCCGGCTTCGACGTGCAGGTGCACGGCGAGCTGCACGCCGTGATCCACCCGGACCTGCCGAGGGTCACCAATGTCGGCTTCCTCGTGGACGGATCGGTCTTCCACCCGGGCGACGCCCTCACTGTCCCCGGCGAGCAGGTGGAGACGCTGATGCTCCCCGTGATGGCCCCGTGGAACAAGGTCGCGGAGGTCATCGAGTACGTACGCGAGGTCAAGCCGCACCGGGCGATCGACATCCACGACGCCCTGCTCACCGATCTCGCCCGCCCCCTCTACGACGCCCACATCGGGAACCTGGGCGGCGCCGAACACCGCCGGCTCGCCTCGGGGGAGTCCACCGAGCTCTGAGGGCGACCCCGTCCCCCGCCGGACGGCCGACGGGCCCCCGCCCCGCTGCCGCCGGCGTCCCCCGCCCGGCCACGGCCTACCGCGGCCGGGACCGCGGCCCGCTCCGGCCGGCCCAAGCGGGTGCTCCGGTCCGCCCGTGACTGTCCGACCCCGCGGTTACGCTTGGCGGCATGCGCATCGCCACCTTCAACGTCAATTCGATCACCGCCCGGCTCCCGCGGTTGCTCGCCTGGCTGGAGAGCAGCGGCACGGACGTGCTGTGCATCCAGGAGACCAAGTGCACCGCCGAGCAGTTCCCCGTGGACGCCCTGAAGGAGCTCGGCTACGAGTCCGCGGTCAACGCCGACGGCAGGTGGAACGGCGTGGCGGTGGTTTCCCGGGTGGGCCTGGACGACGTCGTGAAGGGTCTTCCCGGTGGCCCTGAGTACGGCGGCGTGCAGGAGCCGCGCGCGCTGAGCGCCACCTGCGGCCCGGTCCGCGTCTGGTCGGTGTACGTGCCGAACGGCCGGGAGGTCACCCATGAGCACTACGCGTACAAGCTGGCCTGGCTGGAGGCGCTGAAGGCCGCGGTCGCGGAGGACGCGGCGGGGGGCCGCCCGTTCGCGGTGCTCGGCGACTACAACATCGCGCCGACCGACGACGACGTGTGGGATCCGGCCTTCTTCGAGGGGATGACCCATGTGACCGAGCCGGAGCGCGCCGCCCTGGCCGGTCTGCGCGAGGCGGGCCTCGCCGACGTGGTGCCGCGCCCGCTGAAGTACGACCGCCCGTTCACGTACTGGGACTACCGTCAGCTGTGCTTCCCCAAGAACCGGGGGATGCGCATCGACCTGGTGTACGGCAACGAGCCGTTCGCCCAGGCCGTCAAGGACGGCTACGTCGACCGAGAGGAGCGCAAGGGCAAGGGTGCCTCGGACCATGCCCCCGTCGTGGTCGACCTCGATCTCTGACCTGATCCCCGGCCCCCGGGCCGCGCTCTCCGGCCGGTGCCCGCGCGCCCAGTGGTGCGCCCGTCCACGGGAATGCGAGGCTGATCGATATGAACATCCCTTTCTTGGACAACTGGCGCAAACGGCACGACAGCGCACGGAGCCAGCCGCTGGCGTCCACCGTCGGGGGCGATCCGGAGGGTGTGGCGGAGCTGCTGTCCGAGTGCGAGCTGCTGCGGGCGCGGGTGGGGCAGCAGGGGCTCGATCTGGATGACACCCCTGCCTCGTTGGAGGCGCTCGACCAGTTGCCCCCGCGCTGGCGGGACGACCCGGAGGAACTGCCCTGGTTGGGGAACGACGCGGGGCTGTATCTGGGCACCGTGATCGTCCGCACGGTGCGGGGTGCCGCCTGGCACGTCTGGCCGGGCGGTCACCCCGTCGTGCGGCTCGCCTCGGGGCGTGAGGTCAATGTGGTGGAGGCGGGACTCGACTGGGCGGTGAACGGCTCGCCCGAGCTGTCCCAGGTGTACGCGGAGGCTGCCGAGGCCTGACCCCGACTCCCGTCCCTTTAGATGGCTATTACCGCTTATGTCCTACTCGGTGCGTGTCGGGGCGGGAAGTGCCTTGCCGGGCTGGATAGTTTGCGCTGACCTCGACACCTCCGAGATTGGGGCAGAGCAGCGTATGGCCGTCGATCTGCTGATCGAGTTGAGTGACGTCGACAAGGACCGCGTGTGCGAGGCGCGTTCCCCGGAACCGGGCAGTAGCTCGTAGGGCCGTGCCCGGCTCGGCGTCGGCCGGAGATCACTGCTCGCGCAACGGGACCGACACGTACGAGGGGTCGGTCGCGGGCGAGGAGAAGGTCAGCTGCGCGCCGGACGGGTTGTGCTCGATGTAGAGCGGGTCGACTGTGTCGACGACCAGGGCCAGACGGTGGCCGGCCGGGACGTCGTAGGCGGTGGAGAACAGCTCCAGGTCTACGGGGAACGGCTTTCCCGGCGTCCGGTCGTGGAACGTGTACGGCGCATGGCTGACCAGCTTGCCGAGGCCGAGCGGCCCCACGTCGTAGAGGTATGCGACGAGGGTGCCGCTCTCCTTGGTGCTGGTGACCGTGGTGTGGAGCTTCGCCGTACCCCTGACCCGCTGCGGGGAACGGTGGCGCTCCGACTGCCAGACCGCGGCGAAGCGCCGGGGGAGCAGCGGGATCGAGGCGACCGGGGGCAGTTTCAGGAACTGGTCCAAGGTGCCGGAGAGCATCACGATGCCGCCGTTGGCGCCCGAGTCGATGTTCGCGCGGATCCTCTTCGTGCCGCCCAGGGTGATCTTGCGGGTGTCGGCGCCCACCGACTTCCAGTCCGGGTAGGTCTCGTAGGCCCCGCCGGAGCGCGACTTGATGCGCACGGGCGGCTCGCGGTCCACCCCGTTGTCCACGCCCTTGAGGTGGTGGTCGAGCCAGCGGCGGGTGCTGGTCCAGGTGTCGTTGGGCAGGCCGAGCAGCCCTGTCGCCTCGGCGGTCGCGTGGTCGCCGGGGCGGAACTCCAGCCGCTTGGGCACGGTCAACCGCTCGTAGAACTCGGCGTACTGGTTCGGCGGGAAGACGGTGTCGCCCCAGGCGTTGCCCAGCATGACGGCAGCGCCGTTCCGGTTGATCCGGTCGATGTAGGCGGAGGGGGAGCGCTTCTCCCCCCACGCGATCATCGCGTCCTCCTTGTCCAGGTTCGAGCCGAGGAAGTCCTTGGTGAACTGCCGGAGCTCGGGGCTGGGGCGGCCCGTGAGGTAGCCGGCGCCGATGAGCAGCCCGGTGGCCTGGAGGTGCTGGGTGCGGCCGCTGTAGATGGAGTCGTTGAGGTCGGCCCAGCCGCTGAGTGCCGCCACGGCTTTGATCCGGTCGTCGTGGGCGGCGGCGAGGAGGCTGATGCCGGCCGCGTACGACATGCCCGCCATGCCCACCCTGGACGGGTCGGCCGGGGTGTTGGCGAGCGCCCAGTCGATCACCTTGCGTGCGTCGGCGATGTCCGGCGGGCCCGCCACCTCGATGTTCCCGCCGGACTGCCAGAAGCCGCGGACGTTGTAGGTGACCACGACATAGCCGGAGCCGGCGAGCTTCGCGGCCTGCGCGAGGTACTCGGCCTGGGGTGTGGCCCAGCTGGTGGGGAGGACGACCACCGGGTACGTGCGCGAGCCGCCGGCGCCGGCCGGGGTGACGACATTGGCCTTGAGGACGGTGCCGCCGTCACCGTGGATGTCGACGAACCGCACACCCGGTGCGGCCGAGGCGTCGGCGGCCGCCGCGGGAGCGGCCGGGGCGAGCCCGAAGGCGGTCCCGGCCAGCAGCGCCGCCGAGACGGCGCCGGTCGTCGAGGTGCGCAGGGCTTTGTGGGGGTGTCCCATCGCTCACTCCTGAATCGTGCCGGCCTACTCGTGCCAGCCTGAAGTGACCCGACGGTAACCTCTCGCCCTTACCTCTGGTAACCAGCCGGTAAGTTACGCGAGCGTAACGATTGTTGGACATGACATCGACCGGCGTTCGTGGTCGGAAACGTGCGTTGACGCCTTTTCAGCGCAGGGCGCTCTTCGCCCGCCACTCCGTCCAGTCGAGATTCCACGCGCCGTAGCCGTTGTTGACCGCCACGGTGCCCTTGGCGTCGCCGCCGGTGATCTCGAACGGGTCACCGACCCGGACCTCCGCGTAGACCGAGGCGGCGTCCGCGTCGCTCATGCCCACACAGCCCGAACTCCGGTTGGCGCTCCCGAAGTGGGCGGCGTTCCAGGGGGCGGCGTGCGCGTACATCCCCGACCAGGTCAGCCGCATCGAGTAGTCGACCATCTTGTCGTAGGCGTCACCGAGGCCGACCGTCTCCGAACGCATGTTGATCGTGCCCTCCTTGGCCATCAGCACCGCCGTGCCGCGCCACGAGGCCTTCTCGCCGCCCGGTGTACCCGCGGACATGGGCACGTCCTTGACCCGGACCCCGTCCCGGTAGAGTCGCAGCCGGTGGTTGTCGAGGTCGACCTTCACCACCTGCTGACTGCCCACGGTGAAGCCGGTCCGGTAGTCGCGGACGAACCAGCCGCCGTCCGTGCCCGAGTCGACACCGTTCAGCCGGGCGTCGAGCGTCACCTTCGTCCCCGGCTTCCAGTACTCCCTGGGCCGCCAGTCCACCCGGTCCTTGCCCGACCAGTCCCGCATCCAGCCCCACGAGCCCTGGGTGTCGTCCGACGTGGTGACCTTGAGCTGCCGCTCCACGGCTGCCTTGTTCCGCACCGGGTGGTCGAAGACGATCGACAGCGGCTGGGCGATGCCCACGGTGGAGTCCCTGCCGGGTACCAGCGCCAGCTTGTTGACCTTCTCCGCGGCGGCCGTGGCGAACTCCGCCCGGGCCGTGCCGCCTTCGTCGTCCCGCGCCTCGACCGCGTACGCCGTGCCCGGTGCGGCGACCCGGGACGAGGTCCAGCTCCGCCCGTCGGCGGAGACCGTTCCGTCCAGCTTCTCGCCGCCGGAACCGATGACGGTCACCTGGTCCAGCCGCCCCGACTCCAGGGTCACCCGCACGGGTTCACCGGCCTTGGCCTGCTTGCCCCGCAGGCTCACCGTGATACTCGTCCGCGACTGACCCTTGCCGTCCGCTCCCGGGTCCTCCGGGGCGGAGCCCGAACACCCCGCCACCGCCACCGCCAGGGCCACCGCTCCGGCGGTTGCGGCGGCCCGCCGGCCCCGGCGGTGGCGTGGCCGGGCGGGCGGGGCGCTCGGGTACGTGTGGACGCGGCTGCGGCTCAACTCGGTGACCTCCGTGACGATCTTCTCCCCGGTAGAGAGCAACGAGCGGGAGCGCCGGTTGCGTACATACCGGGAATTTCCGTCCCCCCTGGGTGTGACATGTCCGACAGTGCGCCGGTTCTGCACCCTGGCGGCGCACCGCGCACCGGTACACCGTGGTCGCGTACGGCCCGCGCTCACCCGCTGCCCGCGAACGGAGAAGCCTTGACACCCTTCGTGCTCCCGCACACGCTCCTCGGCGACGGCCCGCACCGGGTCGTCGCCGTCCACGGCTGGCTCGCGGACCGCGACGCCTACGCCACCGTTCGCCCCGACCTGGACCTGGAGTCGTTCACCTACGCGTTCGTCGATCTGCGCGGCTACGGCGAGGCCATGGGCACACCGGGGGGTTACAGCACGACCGAGGGCGCCGCCGACGTCCTCGCTCTCGCCGGACGCCTCGGCTGGGACCGCTTCTCGCTCGTCGGGCACTCCATGGGCGGGGCCGTGGCGCAGCGCGCCGCCGCCCTCGCGCCGGACCGGGCACGGCGGATCGTCGGCATCTCCCCGGTCCCGGCCAACGGGCTGCCGATGCCGCCGGAGCAGTGGGGGCTCTTCGCCGACGCCGCCGAACGCCCGGAGAACCGCCGGGTCATCATCGACCTCACCACCGGCTCGGTGCGGCCCGCCGCCTGGCTGGACCGCATGGTCCGCCGATCCGTGGAGCGCAGCGACCCCAAGGCCGTCCGCGCCTGGCTGGACTCATGGGCCGTCGAGGACTTCCACACCGAGGTGGACGGTTCCGCCGTCCCCGCGCTCGCCGTCACCGGCGCCCTCGACCCGGCCGTCAACGCCCGGCTGATGCGGGACACCTGGATGCGCTCGTACCCGCAGGGCGAACTCGCCGAACTGGCCCATGCCGGGCACTACGCCATGGACGAGACGCCGCTGCAGCTGATCCGGATCGTCGAGGACTTCCTCCGGGCCGACGTATGAGCTCCGCGCCCGTCCCGGACGTCTTCGACCCGCGCCTGTACGCCTCGGGGCTGCCGCACGCGGCCTTCCGCGAGCTGCGCGACCGGCACCCCGTCTCCTGGCAGGACGAGTACGGGGTACTGGGCTGGCCCCCGGGGCCCGGCTTCTGGGCCGTCGCCCGGCACGCCGACGTCGTGCACGTCCTCAAGGAGCCGCGGACGTACTCGTCCTGGACCGGCGCCACCCAGATCCGCGACCCCGACCCGGCCGACCTGCCCTCCATCCGCCGCATGATGCTCAACCAGGACCCGTGCCCCCGGCGCACGGCAGGACCGGGGCCGGTCGCCGGAGCGGCGGGGGAGGGCCGTCCCGACCACGGGCGGCTGCGGCGGCTCGTCAGCCGGGCCTTCACCCCCGGCCGGGTCGACCGCTTCACCTCCGCCGCCCGCACCCGGGCCCGGGAACTGCTCGGCGCGGCCCGCGCGGCAGGGCCCGTCGTCGACATCGTCACCGCCGTCACCGACGACTACGCCCTCCTCAACCTCGCGGATCTGCTGGGCGTCCCGGAGGGCGACCGGGGGCTGCTGCTGACGTGGACGGAGCGTGTCATCGGCTACCAGGACCCGGACGAGCCGCCCGTGCTCGACGCGGACGGCAGACCCGTCAACCCGCGCTCGCCCGCGATGCTCCAGGAGATGTTCGACTACGCCCGCGAACTCGCGGCGTACAAGCGCCGCCACCCCGGCGACGACGTCATGACCGCGCTCGCCGCCGGCGGACTCCACGGCGGCGAGCTGGAGATGTTCTTCTTCCTCCTGACCGTCGCGGGCAACGACACCGTCCGCAGTGCCGCGCCCGGCGGGTTCCTCGCCCTCGCCGAACACCCGGACCAGCAGCGGCGCCTCCGCTCCGGCGAGGCGGCACCGGACACCGCGGTCGAGGAACTGCTGCGCTGGCACCCGCCCGTACTCTCGTTCCGCCGCACGGCGACCCACGACACGACCCTCGCCGGCCGGGACGTCCGCGCCGGCGACAAGGTCGTCGTCCTCCACGCCTCGGCCAACTACGACGACCGCGTCTTCGACGCCCCCCACCGCCTTGACCTGACCCGCACCCCCAACCCCCACGTCTCCTTCGGTGACGGCCCGCACATCTGCCTCGGCGCCCACTTCGCGCGCCTCCAGCTCCGGGTGCTGCACGAGGAGGCGAGGGCCCTGCTGCCGTTCTGCACCCCGGCCGGGGAGCCCCGGCGGCTGGTGTCCAACTTCATCAACGGGCTGAAGTCGCTGCCGCTGGCCCTGGGGGGTGCGCACGGGTGACTCGGGGCCCGGCACCTCCGCTCGCGCCGGACCGCGGCGCTCGCCGGTACCGCGCCGGGCGACGTGCGCCCCTGCGGGCAGACCCTGGCGGGCTAGTGCTGTGACCGGAAGGGTTCACCGGCTCGCGACGCCCGGCACGGCACCTCGCGGCGTTGTCGGAGTCGCCCGAGTACGCCCGGTACGAGGGCGATCCTCCGCCTTGCGATGCACCGCACCGTACGCCGCGAGCTTCCCGGCGAACCTCTCCGGCCACAGCACTAGCTCTTCGCCCGGTGGGACTTGCGCGACGGCGAAGGCGCCGGAGTCGGGTCCGGCGCGGCCGCCGGGGCCGGGGACTGGGCCGCACGGGTCACGTCGGCGACCAGCTCGACGACATCCGGGCCGTACGCGTGGGTGTTGACGACCTTCAGCAGCAGGACGAAGGAGTTCGAGCCGTGCTTGCGGGCGAGCTTCTCGTGGTGGCGGGCCAGATAGCGGGTCGCCGCCTGGTTGGTGATGGCGCGCTGGCCGCAGAAGAGGAACACCGGCCGGCCGCCCTCACCCGCGGTCAGCCGGGCGAGGAGCACGTACTCGGTGGTGCCCGCATCCAGCCGGTAGCGCTCGGAACCGATCTGGAAGGCACCCCGTTCCGGACCCGCCTCCACGTCCGTGTTGACCTTCACCCCGGGCAGCAGACTGCTCAGATGGGCGGCCATCCGGCGGTTGGAGCCCGGCCCGCCGACGCAGAACTCGGTGCGCTCGCCGAAGCCCTGCTGGGCGACGTCGTGCTGGAGTATCCGCGCGTTCGCCCCGCAGTCCTTGATGAGCGCGGAGAGCTCCAGCAGCGCGAACACGTCGAAGCGGTGCACGGCGCCGTCGGCGCCGGCGTCGCGGTTGACCACGAGCAGGCACTCGGAGTTCCCGGGGAGACCGAAGAAGGCCTGCTTGCGGCGGAGCTTGCGGCGCCACAGGTAGGTCCGGACCGTCCAGCCGAGGAAGGCGCTGACACCGGCGGCCACGACACCGAGCACGATGTTGCGGAGGTCTTCATTCATGGGCGCGCATGCTAGCGGCCCGGGCGGAACAATGTTCGAAGTGGTCCGAAGCAGTCCCTATGTGGTCCTGATGTGTTCCTGACGGCGACCGCGCGGTGACGTTACGCTGCGCGGACGTTCGCCGGATGGAGGTACGCATGCGTCGCAGAGTCGTCCGTCACGCTCCGGTCGCCGTCACCGTCACCGTCGCCCTGGCCGTACTCACGGCCGGTGCGGCCGCACCGCCGACGCAGCAGGCACCGGACCGGGCGCCCACGCCGGTGAAGGAGCCCGTGGCCGCCGGGTACGGGGGCGCGGTCGCGAGCGTCGACGCGGACGCCTCCGCGGTGGGTGTCGAGGTGCTGAGGCGCGGCGGGAACGCCGTGGACGCGGCCGTCGCCACGGCCGCGGCGCTCGGGGTCACCGAGCCGTACTCGGCCGGCATCGGCGGTGGCGGCTTCTTCGTCCACTACGACGCGAAGCAGCGCAGGGTCCACACCATCGACGGGCGTGAGACGGCGCCCCGCTCGGCGGACGCCACGCTGTTCCAGGAGGACGGCAAGCCCATCCCGTTCGAGGAGGGCGTCACCAGCGGTCTGGGCGTCGGCACCCCCGGCACCCTCGCGACCTGGGACGCGGCACTCGCCGCCTGGGGCAGCCGCCCGCTCGCGCAGTTGCTGAAGCCCGCGGAGCGGCTGGCGAGGAACGGCTTCACCGTCGACGAGACCTTCCGCAGCCAGACCCGGGCGAACGAAGCCCGGTTCCGGGACTTCCCGGCCAGCGCCCGGCTGTTCCTTCCCGGCGGCCGGCTGCCGGAGCCCGGCTCGGTCTTCAAGAACCCCGATCTCGCCCGCACCTACGCCGAGATCGGACGCAAGGGCAGCGGAGTGCTGTACCGGGGCGCCATGGCCCGCGACATCGTCGGCACCGTGCGCGCCCCGGAGCTCCGCGAGGGCGCCACCCGCGTCGTACGCCCCGGCGACCTGACGCTGCGCGACCTCGCCTCGTACGAGACGGTGCGCCGGCACCCGACGAAGGTGTCGTACCGGGGGCTCGACGTCTACGGCATGGCCCCGTCGTCGTCAGGCGGCACCGGCGTCGGCGAGGCGCTGAACATCCTGGAGGGCACCGACCTCTCCGGGCTGTCCCAGGCGAAGTACCTGCACCGCTTCATCGAGTCGAGCCGGATCGCCTTCGCCGACCGGGGGCGCTGGATCGGCGACCCGGCGTTCGAGGACGTCCCGGTGCGCGAGCTGCTCTCCCAGCGGTACGCGGACAGCCGGGCCTGCCTCATCCGCGACGACGCCGTCCTCGGCAGCCCGCTCGCGCCCGGCGACCCGCGCAGCCCGAGGCCGTGCGCGTCCGGGGGCAGGGCCGCGCCGACGACGTACGAGGGCGAGAACACGACCCATCTCACCGTCGCCGACAGGTGGGGCAACGTCGTCGCGTACACCCTGACGATCGAGTCGACCGGCGGCAGCGGTATCACCGTGCCCGGCCGGGGCTTCCTCCTGAACAACGAGCTGACGGACTTCTCCTTCGCTCCCGCCGACCCGGCCGTCCACGACCCGAACCTCCCGGGCCCCGGCAAGCGGCCGAGGTCCTCGATGTCCCCGACGATCGTCCTGGACGAGCGTGCCCGTCCCGTGCTGGCGCTCGGCTCCCCGGGCGGCGCGACGATCATCACCACCGTCCTGCAGACGCTCACCGGCGTCGTCGACCGCGGCCTGCCCCTGGTCGACGCGATCGCCGCGCCGCGCGCCAGCCAGCGCAACCAGACCACCACCGAACTCGAACCGGGGCTGTGGAACAGCCCGCTCAGGTCCGAGCTCCAGGCCCTGGGCCACGCGTTCCGCCAGAACCCGGAGATCGGCGCCGCGACCGGGGTGCAGCGGCTGCCGGACGGCCGCTGGCTGGCGGCGGCGGAGAAGGAACGCCGGGGCGGGGGCTCGGCGATGGTCGTCCGCCCGTCGGGCACCCCGTAGAGCCGTTCCCGGTGACCCCGGCTCGGGCGCCGGGGTCACCCTCACGGGCGGCCCCGGTGGCGCACCACCGCCCTCCCGCTGCTTGCTGGTAGGGACAGAAAGCGAGCAGCCCATGGAGCCGAACCGGGAGCGACTGCGCACCCCCCGCGCCGCGGGACTGGCCGGGATCGTGTTCGCGGTGCTGCTGGCCGCCGCGATCGTGCTGATGCGGCTGGCGATCCCCGAGGGCACCGCCGATACGGGCGGCGACGCCCTCAGCCCCGACCGCCGGCGCGCCGTGCGCACGGCCCTGGAGCTGGTCCCGTTCGCCGGGATCTTCTTCCTGTGGTTCATGGGCGCGCTGCGGGCCCAGGTCGGCGAGCGGGAGGACAAGTTCGTCGCGACGGTGTTCCTCGGCAGCGGGCTGGTGTTCGTGGCGACCATGTTCGGGGCCGCGTCCGCCGCGGGGAGCATCCTCGAAGACCAGCAGCCCTCGGATTTCGGGCGCAACTTCGCCTACACGTTGCTGACCACCTACTCGATGCGGATGGCCGCCGTCTTCATCCTCGCGACCTCGACCATCGGCCGCCGGCTCGGCATGATCCCCCGCCCGATGGTCGTCATCGGGTACGCGGCCGGCCTGGTGCTGCTGTTCGCGGGACCCGGTTTCCCGTGGACGGAGCTGGTCTTCCCGGTCTGGTCCGTGCTGATCAGCGTCCATCTGCTGCGGGTCCGAATGAGATCCCGGCCGCAGCCGGCGGACATGGTCTGACCCCGTCGCGTCCGGCCGTTCCGGGGCCGGCTGCCCGGCTGCCCGTCGCGTCCCGGCTGCCCCGGGACCGCCTGCCCGGGCCGGCGTGACCTGGTCCCGTCCGGGCCCTCCTCCCGGTCCGCCTCCGCCGGTTCACTCGTTCGGCCCGCCACGGCAAGCGGGACCGCTCCGGCCCTCGCATGCTGGGTCCGGGGGAGTGACGAGGCACGGGAAGGGCTGATCCGCGGTGAGAGTTGTTGTCGATCTCAACCGGTGCCAGGGGTATGCGCAGTGCGCCTTCCTCGCGCCGGACGTCTTCGAAATGCACGGCGAGGAAGCGCTGCTGTACAAGCCCCGGCCTGACGAGGGGCAGCGGGACGACGTGGTCCGGGCCGTGACGGCCTGCCCCGTCCAGGCCATCCTCCTGGACCGGTCCGACGAGGCCGTGACCGCAGGGGAGGCGTCCGATGCCCGCTGACGGATACCTCGAACGCCTCAAGCGCGAGGGGCGCATCGTCGTCGTCGGGGCGTCCCTCGCGGGGCTCCGGGCGGCCGAGACCCTGCGGGACGAGGGCTTCGCCGGCACCCTGACGATGGTCGGTGACGAGCCCTACGAGCCGTACGACCGCCCCCCGCTGTCCAAGGGCGTTCTGCTCCGCAGGACCACGCCGGACCACACCGCGCTGCCCCGGCGCCGGGCCCTCGACGCCGAATGGCGGCTCGGAGTCGCCGCCACCGGACTCGACATGGCCGCCAAGCGCGTACGGCTGGCCGACGGCGAGGAGCTGGAGTACGACCGGCTGCTCATCGCCACCGGGGTCCGCGCGCGGCCGTGGCCGCACGAACGCGAGGCCGAGCTCGACGGGGTCTTCGTCCTGCGGACCCGCGACGACGCGACCGCGCTGCAGAAGCGGCTCGCGGACGGGCCCCGCCGGGTCTTCGTCGTCGGCGCGGGTTTCACCGGCTCGGAGATCGCCTCCGCCTGCCGTGAGCGGGAGATCGCGGTGACCGTCGCCGAACGCGGTGCCGCTCCCCTCGTGGGCGCGCTCGGCGGGGTCGTGGGCGAGGTGGCCGCACAGCTCCAGCGCGAGAGCGGGGTGGATCTGCGCACGGGTGTGATGGTGACCGGGCTGGAGGGCGACTCGGCGGGGCGGGTGCGTGCCGCCCATCTCTCCGACGGCTCCTCCGTCGAGACCGACGTCGTGGTCGTCTCCCTCGGCGCGACGCGCAACACGGAGTGGCTCGCCGGATCGGGGCTCGGAGCGGGCCCCCGGGGCATCGCCTGCGACGCCGGCTGCCGGGCGTTCGACATCCGGGGCATCGTCACCGACGACATCTTCGTCGCCGGTGACGTGGCGCGGTCGCCGCACCCGCTGTTCGGGTACCAGTTCCTGTCCCTGGAGCACTGGGGCAACGCCGTCACCCAGGCCGAGACCGCGGCGCACAACATGCTCTGCGACAGCGTCGACCGCCGTCCCCACATGTGGGTCCCGGCCTTCTGGTCCTCCCAGTTCGGCGTGAACATCAAGTCGGTGGGCGTGCCGTCCATGGGTACGGAGATCCTGATCTCCCAGGGGGCGCTGGCCGAGCGCAGGTTCGTCGGGGTGTACGGCTACCAGGACCGCGTCATCGGGGCAGTCACGTTCGACCAGGCGCGCTGGCTGCCGTTCTACGAGCATCTGATCGAGACGACGGCGCCGTTCCCGCCGCCGTTCACGACGGTGGACCGCCGCCCCGAGGGAGCGCGTCCGGTGCCGGCCGACTTCCCCGACCCGTCGGTGCCCACCCACGGCCCCACCGTCACCCTCAGCGGCTATTCGCCGGCCGACCGGCGCATGACCTTCACACCCGGCCGGCACTGACGCCGCGAGCGACCACAAGGACCCCGCCATGACCCAAGGCAGCCTGCTGCGGCAGATCCTCGATTACGAGAACCGCCACGACCCGTACCCCCTGTACGCGGAACTCCGGAAGACGCCGGTGCGCATCGAGGACGACGCGTACGTCGTGAGCACCTACCACGAGGTCGTGAGCCTCCTGCACGATCCCCGGGTCAGCTCCGACGTCCGCAACCTGACCCAGTCCGCCGGGATCGACCTGCAGGAGCAGCAGGAGGAGGACACGGCCCTGCCGCCCAGCTTCATCCGGCTCGACCCTCCGGAGCACGACCGGCTGCGCCGTATGACGAACACCTCCTTCGGGCCGCCCCACGAGCCCCGCCGGGTCCACGAGATGCGCGGCGAACTCGGCGGGATCGTCTCGGACCTCATCGGCGGCATCGGCAGTACGGACCGGATCGACCTGGTCGAGCAGTTCTCGTATCCCTTCCCCGTGACCGTGATCTGCCGGCTGCTCGGCGTGCCGCCCGAGGACGAGTCGCGCTTCCACAGCTGGGCCGACACGCTCGCGGCCAGCCTGGACCCGATGCCGGGGGAGGACCCCACCGAGCGGAACAAGGTCTTCCAGAAGGCCCGAACAGAGCTGGGCATGTACCTGGCCGGGCTGATCGAGGAACGGCGCAAGAACCCTCAGCAGGACATGCTCTCCGAACTGTCCACCTTCAAGGGGCCGGACGGTTCGATGACGACGATGGAACTGCTCAGCACCGCCGCGCTGCTGCTGGTCGCCGGTCACGAGACGACGGTGAACCTGATCACCAACGGCATGCTGACACTGCTGCGCAACCCGGACGTGCTCGAGCGGCTGCGGGAGGACCCGGGCCTGTCCGTGCCGATCGTGGAGGAACTGCTGCGCTTCGAACCGCCGGTGCAGCTGGTGCCGAACCGCACGACCCTCGCGGACATCGGGATCGGCGGGGTCACGATTCCCAAGGGCGCCTCACTGTGGCTGGTGGTGGCCGCGGGCAACCGCGATCCGCTGCGCTTCGAGGACCCCGACCGCTTCGACCCCGACCGCAAGGACAACGAGCACCTGGGCTTCGGCAGCGGCATCCACAGCTGCTTCGGCGCGCCTCTCGCCCGGCAGGAGGCGCAGATCGCACTGAGCGAGCTCGCCCGCAGGCTGGTCAACCCCCGGCTGCTGGAGGACCCGCCCGAGTACCGCCGGAACGCGGTGCTGCGCGGTCCCCGTCATCTGCCGATCGCCTGCGATGACATCAGGCCGTGAGGCGGTCCGGTTCGGGGCGCGCACCGTGAGCCCCGCCGTGGCCCAGGTCCTCGCACGACGGACGGCGAGGGCCTGGGCCACGACGGGGCCGGCGGCTTGCCCGGCGTCCGGTGAGCCATCCGGCCCGTTCTCCGTCGCACCAGTCACCATGCCGGTCGCACTGGTATTAGAATGACGCCATGGTTCGTACGCCCCTCACCCCCGAAGAGCGCGAACGCGGAGAGCGCCTCGGGCGGTTGCTGCGTGAGGTCCGCGGTCCGCGGAGCATGGTGGAGATCGCCGCCACCGCGGGAATCTCCGCCGAGACGCTGCGCAAGATCGAGACGGGTCGCGCCCCGACGCCCGCGTTCTTCACCGTGGCGGCCCTGGCCGGCGCCCTCGGGCTGTCCATGGACGACCTGGTGAAGCGCTGCGCGCTCCCACCCGTGTGAGAGGCCGGCGGGCCCGCCCGCGAGCTCCCGAAGGGGGATCCGGCTGCGGCCCGCCCTGATCGCTGCCGGTCCGTTCGCCGCCGGTCCGTGATTCCCGAACGGTGCTCCCGGGCGTATTCTCGCGCCCGTGGATCTCCAGCAGCTCGACCGAGCGAAGTACATCAGCCTCACGACCTTCCGGAAGGACGGGACGGGCGTCGCCACGCCCGTGTGGTTCGCCGTCGAGGGCGGTGAACTGTACGTCTGGACCCGCTCCGACTCGTGGAAGGTCAAGCGCCTGCGCAGGGACGCCCGGGTCACGGTGACCGCGTGCGATGTGCGGGGCAGGGTCGAGGAGGGCGCCGAGACCGCGGAGGGTTCGGCGCGGCTGCTCGACGGCGCCGACCTCAGGAAGGTCAGGAAGCTGCTGAGCCGCAAGTACACCTGGCAGTTCTGGCTCGTCGACGTGCCCGCCGCGGTCGTACGGCTGGGCAAGCGCCCGCACACCGGCATCGCGGTGACGCTCCGGACACGTTGAGCGATCCGCACCGTCCGCGAAAACTGCGCGTAGCCGTCCCGTAACACGGCTGGGGTCGAATGCCTGCGAACCCGAGGCGGAGGGCGGGCAGGCAATGGCGGAGCATCAACTCCCCAACGAAGTGGGCGACTTCGCGCGATACTTCAGGGCGGTGACGGAGCGCCTCGACGTGGAGAGCGGCTGGTGCGGGGTCTTCTGGCGCCGCGACCCAGACGGGCTCACGGCCTGTCTGCGGGGCGCGGAGGTCCCGCCGTGGGACGTGGTGGAGTCGCTCCTCCATGATCTGGCCGCGGACGACGAGGAGATGCTGCACGCTCGCGGACTGCATGCCGCCGCGGCGACCGCGCACGACCGCCGCCCGGGCGGCGGCGAAGCCCTCCGGGAGCGGCTGGAGCTGATGCGCCGCGAACAGGCCCGTGCGGCCGACCGCGGCCGGGAGCTGCTGCGCCGGCTCGCCTCCGTCCCCGAGGGCAGCCCGGCGTACCGGGACCTCGCCCACGATCTCGCCTGGGCCAACGACGACCACACCCGGGCGACCTCACGCTGCGCCGAACTCTCCACCCGCATCGCCGCGCTCGCGCCTCCTCCGGGTTCCCCCTCGGGCCCGGCCCCGGTGCCCGGCCCTCGCGACCCGGCAGCGGCAGCCCGGGCGTTCGGCGCGACCTCCTCGGCACCTGCCCCCGGCCCGGACTCCGCCCGGGGTGCGGCGCCGACCGAGGACCCGACCGCGGACCCGGGCGCCGCGGAGGGTGGGCCGGGGGTGTGGACCGGACGCGTCCGCGGCCCGGCGCCGCTCGGAACGCAGGCCCCTGCCGGGGCTGGGGACGCGGACGGCGGGGCTGCCGGGCGGGATTGGGGCGGGACGCGGTCCGGAGTCGGTGGTCCGGGGGCCTGGAGGCGTCCCGTGGCGGACGCCGGTGCGGCGGACGGTCGGGGGCGAGGGGCTTCCGGGCCCGGCGCTCCGGGTGTCCGGGGTGCCTCCGGGGAGAGCGGCGACGAGGCGCCACAGGGCTTCGCGGGGAGCGCGCCCGACGCCGGACGCACCCCAGGGCGCGAGGCGCGCCGAGGGAGCAGACGGCGGCCGCGTGGGGCCCGGTACGCCTGGCTGGACGAGGAGGCGGAGGAGGGCGGGGCCGAGCCCGTCCCCGGCGTACCCGAGTTGCCCGTCGCCGCGGTGCGGCCGCGCGGTGCGCGGTTCGGCGGGGGTGCGGACGCGGAACCGGCCGCCCCGGCAGGCGGGACGGCGGCCGCGCCCATCGGCGAGGAGGACCGCCGTGCCGCGCTCGCGACCGTCGCCACGCTCCGGCGGCTGCGCGCCGCCGGTCGGGGCGGGGAGGCCCATGTCCTGCTGTGCGAGGCCGCGTCGGGGCCCGCGGCCCGACTGCCGTTGCTCGCCGCCGAGCTGTACCGCTCCGGGCTGGGCGCCGACTGGCCCACTCTCCTCTGGGAGGTGGCGTCGCTGCCGCCGGAGCGGCTGGCCGAGGCCGCCGGCGCCCTCGCCGGGGCGGGCCGCGACGACGACTGCGGCCGGTTGCTGCGCCAGGGCGTCGCCCGCCCGGCCCGCGAGATCGCCGACGCCGTCCTCGCGCTCGCCGACGCGGGCGGCCGCCGCGAGGCGGACGCGCTGCTCGCGGCCTTCCTCCGGGTCCGCACCCCGGAGGAAGGCGCGCGTATCGCCGCCGCCGACCCCCACCGCCTCGTCCCGCAACTGCTCTCCGCCGCCCGTGCGGTGTCGCCCGGCCGCGAGCGTGATCTGGTGCACGCGCTGCGGGTTGCCGGTCTCATCAGCGCCTGAAAAAGGGCGGCATGCGCTGTATGTCGACCGCTCGGGTGCGAAACATGATCGACACTGCGGGTTGACGACGATGGTCTTGCCCCGGTGTGTGGCGGGGCTTACGTTCTCCTCCTACGCATCGCGTCTACGTGCGTAGAGCTCTGACGTCTTGTCGAAGGAGCAGATCATGACCAACGTCGTACGCGCCGCACTCGTCCAGGCCACCTGGACCGGCGACACCGAATCCATGATCGCCAAGCATGAGGAGCACGCCCGTGAGGCGGCCCGGCAGGGTGCCAAGGTCATCGGGTTCCAGGAGGTCTTCAACGCCCCGTACTTCTGCCAGGTGCAGGAGCCCGAGCACTACCGCTGGGCGGAGCCCGTCCCGGACGGACCCACGGTGCTGCGCATGCGGGACCTCGCCCGGGAGACCGGGATGGTGATCGTCGTCCCCGTCTTCGAGGTCGAGGACTCCGGCTTCTACTACAACACCGCCGCGGTGATCGACGCCGACGGCAGCTATCTCGGCAAGTACCGCAAGCACCACATCCCCCAGGTCAAGGGATTCTGGGAGAAGTACTACTTCAGGCCCGGCAACGCCGGCTGGCCGGTCTTCGACACCGCCGTCGGCAGGGTCGGCGTCTACATCTGCTACGACCGCCACTTCCCTGAGGGCTGGCGTCAACTCGGACTCGCAGGGGCACAGTTGGTCTACAACCCGTCGGCCACCTCCCGGGGCCTCTCCGCGTACCTCTGGCAGCTGGAGCAGCCCGCGGCGGCCGTCGCCAACGAGTACTTCATCGCCGCCATCAACCGGGTCGGCCAGGAGGAGTACGGCGACAACGACTTCTACGGCACGAGCTACTTCGTCGACCCGCGCGGCCAGTTCGTCGGCGAGGTCGCCAGCGACAAGGAGGAGGAACTGGTCGTCAGGGACCTCGACTTCGACCTGATCGACGAGGTGCGGCAGCAGTGGGCCTTCTACCGCGACCGCCGGCCCGACGCGTACGAGGGGCTGGTCCGGCCGTGAGCGACCTGTACGAGCGGCACCGCGCCGTCATCCCCGACTGGGTCGCGCTGTACTACCGGCAGCCCGTGGAGATCACCCATGGCGAGGGCCGGCACGTCTGGGACGCGGACGGCAACCGCTACCTCGACTTCTTCGGCGGCATCCTCACCACCATGACCGCCCACGCCCTCCCCGAGGTCACCAAGGCGGTCAGCGAGCAGGCCGGGCGGATCATCCACTCCTCGACGCTCTACCTCAACCGTCCCATGGTGGAGCTGGCCGAGCGCATCGCCGCCCTGTCGGGCATCCCCGACGCCCGGGTCTTCTTCACCACCTCCGGCACCGAGGCCAACGACACCGCCCTGCTGCTGGCCACCGTGTACCGCAGGTCCGGTCAGATCCTGGCCATGCGCAACAGCTACCACGGCCGTTCCTTCTCGACCGTCTCCATCACGGGCAACCGCTCCTGGTCGCCGACGACGCTCTCCCCGGTGCAGACCCTGTACGTGCACGGGGGGGTGCGCACCCGCGGTCCCTACGCGGGGCTCTCCGACGCCCAGTTCACCGAGGCGTGCGTCGCCGACCTGGAGGATCTGCTCGGCCACACCCACGACGTGGCCGCGCTGATCGCCGAGCCCATTCAGGGGGTCGGCGGCTTCACCTCCCCACCGGACGGGTTGTACGCCGCGTTCCGCGAAGTCCTCGACCGTCACGGGATCCTGTGGATCGCCGACGAGGTGCAGACCGGCTGGGGCCGGACGGGCGAGCACTTCTGGGGCTGGCAGGCGCATGCGCAGAACGGCCCGCCGGACATCCTCACCTTCGCCAAGGGCATCGGCAACGGCATGTCACTGGGCGGCGTGGTGGCCCGGGCCGAGGTGGTGAACTGCATCGACGCCAACTCCATCTCCACGTTCGGCGGTTCACCCGTCACCGCGGCCGCGGGCCTCGCGAACCTCTCGTACCTGCTGGAGCACGATCTGCAGGGCAACGCGCGGCGCGTCGGCGGACTGCTCATCGAACGGCTCCGCGCCATCACGGCCGGGGTCCCCGGTGTGCGCGAGGTGCGCGGACGCGGACTGATGATCGGCATCGAACTGGTCCGGCCCGGCACGGACGAGGCGGCTCCGGAGGCCGTCGCCGCCGTGCTCGAAGCCGCACGCGAAGGCGGACTGCTCATCGGGAAGGGCGGCGGCCACAGCACCAGCGTCCTGAGGATCGCACCGCCGATGTCCCTCACCGTCGCCGAGGCGGAGGAAGGCGCCTCGATCCTCGAACGCACCCTGCGCAGCATCTAGTCCACGCGAGGGAAGACCATGAGCAACCGCACACTGATCCGCGGCGGACTCGTCCTCACGGCCGCCGACGAGACCCACGCCGACGTCCTGGTCGAGGACGGCCGCGTCGCCGCCCTCGCGGCCCACGGGTCCACCGCCGCCGGGAGCTGGACCGCCGACCGCACCATCGACGCCACCGGGAAGTACGTCATCCCGGGCGGGGTCGACGCACACACCCACATGGAGCTGCCGTTCGGCGGCACCTTCGCGTCCGACACCTTCGAGACCGGCACCCGGGCCGCCGCCTGGGGCGGCACCACCACCATCGTGGACTTCGCCGTCCAGACCAGGGGCCAGAACCTGCGCGAAGGACTCGACGCCTGGTACGCCAAGGCCGACGGCAACTGCGCCGTCGACTACGGCTTCCACATGATCCTCTCCGACGTCAACGAGTCCTCGCTGAAAGAGATGGACCTGCTCGTCGAGGAGGGCGTCACCTCCTTCAAACTGTTCATGGCCTACCCCGGCGTCTTCTACAGCGACGACGGGCAGATCCTGCGGGCCATGCAGCGCGGCACCGCCAACGGCGGGCTGATCATGATGCATGCGGAGAACGGCATCGCCATCGACGTCCTCGTCGAACAGGCCCTGGCGCGCGGCGAGACCGACCCCCGCTACCACGGCGAGGTCCGCAAAGTGCTGCTGGAGGCAGAGGCCACGCACCGGGCCGTCCAGCTCGCCCGGGTCGCCGGCGCGCCGCTGTACGTCGTCCATGTCTCGGCCGAGGAGGCAGTAGCCGAACTCGCCGCCGCCCGGGACAAGGGGCTGCCGGTCTTCGGCGAGACCTGCCCGCAGTACCTGTTCCTGTCGACCGACAACCTCGCCGAACCGGGCTTCGAGGGCGCCAAGTACGTCTGCAGCACTCCACTGCGGCCGAAGGAGCACCAGGCCGCGCTGTGGCGCGGGCTGCGGACCGACGACCTCCAGGTCGTCTCCACCGACCACTGCCCGTTCTGCTTCTCCGGCCAGAAGGACCTCGGCCGCGGCGACTTCTCCAAGATCCCCAACGGGCTGCCGGGCGTCGAGAACCGGATGGACCTGCTGCACCAGGCCGTACTCGACGGTCACATCTCGCGCCGCCGCTGGATCGAGATCGCCTGCGCCGCGCCCGCCCGGATGTTCGGCCTCTACCCGAAGAAGGGCACCATCGCGCCGGGCGCCGACGCCGACATCGTCGTGTACGACCCGCACGCGGAGCAGGTCCTCTCGGCCGAGACCCACCACATGAGCGTCGACTACTCGGCCTACGAGGGCAGGCGGATCACCGGGCGGGTCGAGACCGTGCTCTCGCGGGGCGAACTCGTCGTCGATCGAAGGGAGTTCGTCGGCCGGGCCGGCCACGGCGTGTTCACTCCCCGCTCGACCTGCCAGTACCTGAACTAGCGGAACCCGACCCAGGAGGTCTCGGTGGACTTCGGACTCGTCCTGCAGACCGACCCGCCCGCTTCGGCGGTCGTCGGTCTGATGCGGCGCGCGGAACGCAACGGCTTCCGCTACGGCTGGACGTTCGACTCGGCGGTGCTTTGGCAGGAGCCGTTCGTCGTCTACAGCCAGATCCTGGAACACACACGGAAGATGCACGTCGGCCCGATGGTCACCAACCCCGGGACCCGGACCTGGGAGGTGACGGCCTCCACCTTCGCCACCCTGAACGACATGTTCGGCAACCGCACCGTCTGCGGGATAGGCCGTGGTGACTCCGCGATGCGGGTGGCCGGCCGCAAGCCCAACACCCTGGCCCGGCTGGGCGAGGCGATCGGGGCCATCCGCGATCTCGCCGAGGGGCGCGAGGCGGTCGTCGACGGGCAGCCCGTACGCATCCCGTGGGTGCGGGACGGCCGGCTGCCCGTGTGGATGGCGGCGTACGGGCCGAAGGCGCTCGCCCTCGCCGGGCAGAAGGCCGACGGCTTCATCCTCCAACTCGCCGACCTCTACCTCACCGAGTGGATGGTCAAGGCGGTGCGGGAGGCGGCCGCCGACGCCGGCCGCGACCCGGACGCGATCAGCATCTGCGTGGCCGCGCCGGCGTACGTGGGCGACGACCTCGAGCACGCCCGCGACCAGTGCCGATGGTTCGGCGGGATGGTCGGCAACCACGTCGCCGATCTGGTCTCGCGCTACGGGGAGCAATCGGACATGGTGCCGGAGGCCCTGACCGCGTACATCAAGGAGCGGCAAGGGTACGACTACAACCACCATGGCCGGGCCGGGAACGCGTCCACGGACTTCGTGCCCGACGAGATCGTCGACCGGTTCTGCCTCCTCGGCCCGCCGTCCGCGCACATCGAGAAACTGCGGGCGCTGCGGGACCTGGGCGTCGACCAGTTCGCCGTCTACAACATGCACGACGCGAAGGAAGCGACGATCGACGCCTACGGCGCGGAGATCATCCCCGCACTCGACCGCTGACGGGCACCGAACTCCCCCACGCGACCGCCCGACCTCTGCTGAAGGGTCAAGGCCATGACCGCGACCGTTCCCCCGGCGTCCTCCCCGCCCCCTTCCGACTCCGGCCGGCTCACCGACGCCCACGGCCGGGTGGAACTCGCGCCCGGCGCGGTCCCCGCCGGAGGCCGCTTCGTCAACGACGACCTGCTTCCCGTACCGCTTGCCAAGCGCCACTGGACCACGTACAACTTCGCGGCGCTCTGGGTCGGGATGGCCCACAACATCCCGTCCTGGCTGCTCGCCTCCGGGCTCGTGGCGCTCGGCATGGACTGGAAACAGGCCGTGTTCACCATCGCGCTGGCGAACGTGATCGTGCTGTTCCCGATGCTCCTGACCGGTCACGCCGGTCCCAAGTACGGCATCCCCTTCCCGGTGCTCGCCCGCGCTTCCTTCGGGCTGCGCGGTGCCAACCTCCCCGCACTGATCAGGGCCGCGGTCGCCTGCGCCTGGTTCGGCATCCAGACCTGGATCGGCGGGCAGGGCATCTTCGTCCTGCTCGGCACCGTCTTCGGCGGCTGGACCGAGGTTGCCGAGATCGCGGGCCAGCCCTGGACGCTGTGGCTCTGCTTCGTCATCTTCTGGGCCTTGGAACTCGCCATCATCCACCGGGGCATGGAGACGCTGCGCCGCTTCGAGAACTGGGCGGCGCCGTTCGTCATCGTCGGCGCACTGGTGCTGCTGGTCTGGATCGCGATGAAGGCCGGCGGCTTCGGGCCGCTGCTCGACCAGCCCTCCGAGCTCGGCTGGGGCGAGGACTTCTGGCCGGTGTTCTTCCCCTCCCTCATGGGAATGATCGCCTTCTGGTCCACCCTGTCCCTGAACATCCCGGACTTCACCCGCTTCGGCGCCGGCCAGCGCGCCCAGGTCTGGGGCCAGACGCTGGGACTGCCCACGACGATGACGCTGTTCGCACTGCTGTCGGTGTTCGTCACCTCGGGTTCCCAGGCCGTCTACGGCGTGCCGATCTGGGACCCGGTGCAGCTCGCCGCGAAGACGGACAACGTCTTCGGCCTGCTGTTCGCCCTGGTGACCGTGCTGATCGCGACGATCTCCGTCAACATCGCGGCGAACGTCGTGTCCCCCGCGTACGACCTGGCGAACCTCGCCCCGCGGTTCGTCAACTTCCGCACCGGGGCGCTGATCACGGGTGTCGTCGGCGTGCTCATCATGCCGTGGAAGCTGACCGAGACGCCCGAGCTCTACATCTTCACCTGGCTCGGTCTGGTGGGCGGGCTGCTCGGCACGGTCGCCGGCATCCTGATCGCCGACTACTGGATCGTCCGCCGCACCCGTCTGGAGCCGGCGGACCTCTACCGCCCGGAGGGCCGCTACTGGTACTCGTCCGGCTGGAACTGGCGTGCCGTCGCGGCCTTCGCCGCCGGCGGGATCCTGGCCGTGGGCGGTTCCCACTCCGCCCCCGGGAAGGGCCCGTTCCCCGCGGAGGGGCTGATCCCCTTCCTGAAGCCGCTCGCGGACTACGGCTGGGCGGTGGGACTCGCCGCCTCGCTGCTGCTGTACACGCTGCTGATGCTGCCGGAGCGCGAAAGGCACCGCTGAGAGGACATGACCCGGGGGCCCGGACCGCTCCCCAGCGGTGCGGGCCCCGGGCGTCGGTAACGCCCGCCCCGTACGGGGGTGGTATACGGGGCGGGCCGGTGGCGGCCTCAGCGCTTGTCGCGCTGGGCCGCCACGACGGTGCGGACCGTGCGCTCGGCTCCCCCCGAACGGCGCTGGACTCGCTCGGAGAAGCCGGGGAACTGGCCGCCGATCGCGCTGAGGATCCTCATCTCCGGCGGTGCGACGTTCACTTCGGCCCGGTTGCGCTCGATGGCGCGCACCACCCCGGTGACGACCTGACGGGGTGAGACGGTGCGCATTCCCGCGGGCGGCTCGGCGCCTGTCGCGGCGAACATCCCCGCGTCCCGGACGAATCCGGGCTGCACGAGCGACACTCCGACCCCGTGCTCGTGCAGGTCCTGCCGCAGCCCGAGCGCGAAGCCCCGCAGGCCGAACTTGGTTGCGTTGTAGAGCGCGGAATGCCTGGTCGCCGTCTTGCCCGAGATGGACCCGACGAACACGAGATGGCCCCGGCGCGCCTCGACCATGGCCGGGGCGAGCAGCCGGGCCAGCATGGCCGGCGCGCGGAGGTTGACCGCCAGGGCGCGGTCGATCTGGCCGGGGGCGTAGTCGAGCAGTTCGCCGCTGGACGGCAGAGCGGCGTTGGCCAGGAGGATCTCCGTCCCCGCCGCTTCTGCGGCGAGGCGTTCCACGTCCTCGGGGTCGGCAAGGTCGGCGACGACGGCGCGGGCTCCGTACTCCTTCGCCAGCGGCTCGAGCGCGTCGCGCCGGCGCCCGGTCAGGATCAACCGGGCGCCCCGCCGGGAGAGTTCGGCGGCCAGCGCGGCGCCGATACCGCCGGTGACACCGGTGAGGAGAACGGTTGATCCGTTGATGCGCATCTGGTTACCCTCCAGTTCTGTTCGTTCGAACGAACGATAAGGAGCACAGGGTGGTCATGTCCACAGCGGATTTCTCCGGCCTCGCCGAGCAGGCCCGGAAACTGAAGGAAGGCCAGACCACCTCGGTGGAACTGGTCCGGGCGGCGCTCGGGCGCATCGAGGCCAGTCAGCCCACCCTCAACGCCTTCCGGCACGTCCGCGCCGAGTCCGCCCTCGCCGAGGCCGAGGACGCCGACCGGCGCCTCGCGGCGGGAGAGCGGGCACCGCTGCTCGGCGTACCGCTCGCCGTGAAGGACGACACGGACGTGGCCGGGCTGCCCACCCACTTCGGCTGCCGGGGCGAGCGGGCCCCCGCGGTCGCCGACGGAGAGGCCGTACGGAGACTGCGCGCGGCCGGCGCCGTCATCGTCGGCAAGACCAACTCCTGCGAGCTCGGACAGTGGCCCTTCACCGAGGGTCCGGCCTTCGGCGCCACCCGCAACCCCTGGTCCACGGACCACACCCCCGGCGGTTCCTCGGGCGGCTCCGCGGCCGCCGTCGCGGCGGGTCTGGTGCCCGCGGCCCTCGGCTCGGACGGCGGCGGCTCCATCCGCATCCCGGCCGCCTGGACCCATCTCGTCGGCATCAAGCCGCAGCGTGGCCGCGTCTCGCTGCACCCCCAGACCGACGCCTTCCACGGACTCACGGTCAACGGCCCGCTGGCCCGTACCGTGGCCGACGCCGCGCTGCTGCTCGACGCCGTCCAGGGCCCCCACCCCGAGGACCTGCACCGGCCCGACGCCGTGGACGCCTCGGCCGCCGCCCGCCGCGAACCCGGCCGGCTGCGCGTCGCCCTCGCCTGGCGGCCGCCGCTCACCCTCAGCGGCGCCCGGCCCCACCCCGAGGTCCGGCGCGCCGTCTCCGACCTCGCGGAGGCCCTCGCCCGACTCGGCCACCACGTCGAGGAGGCCCGGCCCCGATACGGGCTGATGGGCCTCGGCTTCGTCTCCCGGGGCACCGCGGGCGTGGCCGAGTACGCCGCCCTCCACCCCGAACCGGCGCTGCTCGACCCGCGCACCCGCACGGCGCTGCGCAACGGCAGACTGCTCGGCGGGCCGATCGTCCGGGCCGCCCGCGCCCGTGAGACACGCCAGCACCGCCGTATCGGCGCGCTGTTCGACACCTACGACGTGCTGCTGACCCCGACCACCGCCGCACCCCCGCCGCGCATCGGCACCTTCGACGGTCTCAACGCCTGGCGCACCAACGCGGCGATCGCCGCCGTCTGCCCGTACGCCTGGCCCTGGAACGTCCTCGGCTGGCCGGGCGTCAACGTCCCCGCGGGATTCACCTCCGACGGCCTCCCCGTCGGCGCGCAGCTGCTCGGGCCGGAGGGCACGGAGGAACCGCTGATCTCGCTCGCCGCCCAGCTGGAGGCCGACCGGCGATGGTACGAGCACTGCCCCGACCCGCTGAGGCCGAGGAGCGCCCCGGTGGAACAATGACGCGCATGCCCAGCCAGACCAGCGCCTCCGCGGAGCCCGCCGCACCTGCCATACCCCCGACCCGGCAGCGCATCATTCGCGCCGTCCTGCGCATCATCGGCCAGGACGGCATCGCTGCGGTCACCAACCGGCGGATCGCCAAGGAGGCCGGGGTCTCCCTCGGCTCGGTCACGTACCACTTCGCCAGCCAGCACGAACTGCTGCGTGAGTCGCTGCTGCATTTCGTCCGTGAGGAGACGCGCCGCTTCACGGAACTCGCCGACACGGGTGAGGCGGACGGCGTCGACGTCGACGGCGCGGCCGCGCTGGCCGCCCAGGTCGCGGACGGCACGGTCTTCGACAGCGAGCACATCGCGCCCTTCGAGCTCTACATCCAGGCGGGCCGCGACGAACGGCTGCGCGAGGCTGCGGCCGAGTGCTTCGGCGCGTACGACCGCCTCGCCGTCCAGATCCTCACGGCCCTCGGTGTGCCCGAGCCCCAGCGTCTCGCCGCCCACACCGTCGCCCTTGTCACCGGACTCCAGCTCCGCCGCCTGGCCACCGGCTCACCGGCCGAGGAGCTCACCGACGCCCTGCTCCTGCTCGTCCGCGGCGCGCTGAGCGAGGACGCGGGGCACTGAGCGAGGGACGGGACGCGGCCGGGCCGACCGGACACCGGAGGTCATCCGACCGCAAGGGACTCCGCGCATCCCTTCGTGGTCCCCTCGACGCCTCCGTACGAGGCGCCGCGGCGTGCTGCGTCAATCGGCTTCCGGCGCGGTGGCTGCCAGTTCGAACCACGTCGTCTTCCCTGTGGCAGTGAGGCAGCTCCCCCAGGTATCGGCAAGCGCGTCGAGGAGTCCGATACCGCGTCCCCCTTCGTCCCAGCCGTTGGCCGCGCAACGTACCGGGCCGTCGCTGTTCGTGTCCTCCACCTCGCAGCACAGGCGGCCGCCGCAGACCGCCAGGTTGAGCCGCAGGGGGCCGCGAGTGTGGCACACGGCGTTGGTGACCAGTTCGCTGACCAGTAGCTCTGCGGGCGCCTCCAGGTCGTGGAGGGCCCAGTCCGCCAGCTGTGCGACCACGAGACGCCGCGCCCGTGGGACCGAGGTCGGTTCCCGCCGCAGGGGCCAGGAGGCTTCTCGGTCGCCGGCGCGTGCGCGGGGGGCGTCCAACGGCAGCAGCGGTTGCAGGGCGCGGGACCAGAGAATCTGCTGTCGGGCGGTCCATGAGAGCGGCCGGGGCGAGGGTCTCCGAGCGAAGGGCGATGTCCTCTTCGGGCTCCGTCCATGCCGACGGAGGGGGAGTCGGTCGCACAGCTCCTTGCAGGATCCTCGTGTGTGGCCGTTGGCCCGAGAGGCCATGGGAACCAGTCCTTTTCGTGCTGCCTGCGGTACCGGGCGTGCCGGTGGACGGGGCGGGGGCTGTACCTCGCCATCGCACTGAAACTCGCAAAATAACTGTAGCGGGTATTACGCTCCAATGGGATGGAAAGGGATTTATCGGGCGCATGCCGCCCGGTTCGCCGTGCGTCCCCCAGCAGAGGAGGCGCGATGCCACGCTCGCCAGACCTGGCCAAACGGCGTGAACTGCTCGACAGGATCCGTGCCTATGTCATCCGCAACGGCCTGTCCGGGCTGTCGCTCCGCCCTCTCGCCAAGGCCCTGGGCACCAGCGACCGCATGCTCCTCTACTATTTCGGCACCAAGGAGCGCCTGGTCGCCGAAGTCCTCGCCGTGGACGAGGACCGTCCTCTGTCGCGCGTTCGTGATCGGCTCGAATCGACAGGGCCGCCAGAGGACGCCGCTGGCGTGCGTCGCTTCATGGAAGAGGTGTGGCAGGACTTCACCGCCCCTGGCCTCCGGGCGGCATTCCCTCTCTACCTCGAGGTGATGGCGGACAGCCTGCTCCATCCCGAGCGGTACGGGCCGGTGATGCGCGACACCATCGGCCAATGGACGGATCTGCTGAGCTCCGTCCTCCTCGGCATCGGCGTGCCGGAACACCGCGCCCGGAGCCACGCCGTCCTCCTGACCGGCGCCGTCTTCGGACTCCTCATGGCGCCGATGGCCGACGCACGCTGGGACAGCGCCACCACGGCCTATCGCGACCTTCTCGACAGCCTTGAGCCCGTCTGGCGCGCCGCACGATGATCTTCCACCCCCCGTCCCGCTTGCCGTTCCTGCCGGGTGAGGCTGCGGGCCCGTGCCGGACTCGCCCCGTCCCACGGTCCGGGGACCGCTCCACCTGCCGGAGACCTGCCGGCGCTCGTGAACCGGCAGGCAGCCGCGCTGCGGAGTCGCCGGCCTTCCGACAGCGGGGCGGCCGGCGTCGGCGGTGACACATCCCAGCGCGACGAGCCTCTCCGTCATCCGGCCTCGAAGGGTCGCCCGGCCAGGGCGTGCGCTTCCGGAACCGGTGCGAACTGCCGTACGACGAGCCGTCGGTAGAGGTCGTCGCGTCGCATCAGGTCCCGATGTGTGCCGACGGCGCGCACCCGCCCGGCCTCCATGACGACGATCCGGTCTGCCTCCACGACGGTCGACAGGCGGTGCGCGATGGTCACGACGGCGCGATCCCGGGCGATGGAGGCGACGGCCCCGCGCAGTTCCGCCTCGGTGTCGGCGTCCAGGTTGGCGGACGCCTCGTCCAGGAGGACGATGGAGGGCCGCGACAGCAGTGCCCGGGCGACGGCCAGGCGCTGCCGCTCCCCGCCGGAGAGTCCGTGACCCCGTTCGCCGAGATCGGTGTCGAGCCGATGGGGGAGGGACTCGACCGCCTGGTCGAGCCGTACCAGCCGCAGCGCTTCGGCGATGTCGTCCTCGCTCGCCGAGGGGCAGGCGTAGATCAGGTTGTCGCGGACACTGCCACGCATCAGCGGGTGGTCCTGCTCCACATGTCCCGTCAGTCGCCGCACCCGGTCGAGCGGCATCGAGGCGGCGTCCGCGCCGTGGAGGAGGACGCGCCCGGAGTCGGGCTCGTAGAATCGCTCGACAAGTCGGAAGAGGGTGCTCTTGCCGGCGCCCGACGGGCCGACGATCGCGGTGAGTCCGCGCGCGGGCACGCCGAACGACACCTCGTGCAGTGCGTTCCGTCCGCTTCCGCCGTAGTGGAACGACACCCCCTCGAATTCCACGGCGTCATGCCCGCTCCGAGGTCGTACCCGCGTGGCGGGGTCCGGGGGCCCGCTCTCCTGCGGCAGGTCGGCGAGCTCCCCGAGGCGGTCGATCGCGGCCCGGCCCTGCTGGAGCCGTCCTATGGAGGTGAACGTCGTGAGCAGCGGTGAGACCAGGTAGAAGAGGTACATGATGAAGGCGGTCAGTGCGGCGAGTGAGAGGTCGCCAGTGGCGACACGGGCCATGCCCCACGCCACGACCGCGGTCAGAGCGACCTGCGAGCCGACGTTGATCGCCGGGCCCAGGCCCGCGGACAGGACGGAGACCCGGATACCGGAGCGCCGGGCCCGTCCGGCGAGACCGTCGAGGGTGTCCGCCTCGCGGGCCTCGGCACACGAGGACTTGACCGTCGACATGATGCCCAGCACGCGTGCGACGGCGGTGGCGTAGCGGCTGGTGTCGGTGCGGTTCGCCACCGCCTGCTTCCTGATCCGGCGGGCCAGGACGACGCAGGCCAGGCCGGCGGCACCCAGGCAACCGACCGTCACACCGAGGAGCCGCAGGTCGATCAGGGCCATCAGGGTGAGGCACCCCAGTACGCCGAACACGCTGCTGGTGATCTGTGTGAGAGCCGAGGACATCGTGACCCGCGCCATCGAGGTGTCCGTCACCAGACGGTTCAGCAGGTCTCCTTCCGCCCAGCGTTGGAAGTCCGGCAGCCGCGCGCGCAGCACCCGGCGGGCGAGCACACTGCGGATGTCGAAGACGAGGTTCTCACCGAGTGTGCCCATCGTGTACCCGTGGAGACCGGAGAGCAGGGCGCCGGTGGCGAAGAGCAAGGCGGCCAGCAGGACGGGCCCGCCGGGCGAACCGCCTGACGACACGGCCTGGATGATCCTTCCGATGGCCAAGGGCTGCAGCAGCGACACGCACGCGGCCAGCAGTCCGAGGGTGAGGCCCGTGGCGAGCCGTTTCCGGTGACTGCGGAGGACGTGCCGGACGCTGATGACCGGAGTGGGCCTCACTCCCGCTCCTTCCGACGGGGCGGCCTGGCCCCGGTCGGCCGCCGCCGGGGGTTCTCCACCGGTTCGCGCGGACGGACGTCCGACGCGTCGTGCGTCACCGGGACGAAGGGAGAGGTGAACCTGTACTGCAGTTCCTCGCTCTCCTCGTATCCGCCCGACTGGACGATCAGGAACTGGTAGCCCGTGACGTGCGGCCAGTCGGGGTCCGACTGCCGGATGTGCCGGAGGACGAAGGCGTTCATGAGGCGGTAGGCGACCGAACCCGTCAACTCCAGCCCCTTGTTGGTGCGGTTGGTGAAGTCGTTGCACAGGTCCAGGAAGCCCTTCTCCCGGCGCCGGGCGGGATCCCAGATCACATGGGTCCAGCTGCGTCCCGTGATGGTGGAGGCACGCTTCCACAGTGACGCCTCACCGGTGCCGGAGAGCGTCCGGTACAGCAGGTGGCAGTCGTGCTGAGCGGGATGGGGTGCGAAGAAGCGCCAGTTCGGGATCAGCACGTTCATCCTGTCGTACCGGCGCAGGCGGTCGAAGGTACGGACGGGGTGCTGACTCAGTACGGTCGCGCCGATCCACACCGCGAACCCCGCTTCGGCGGCCCGCGCGACCCAGAGCCGGCCCGACGACGTCCATGCGGCGCGCAGTGCCCCAGGCATCAGGACGCTCCTTCCGGTCCCAGTGACGTGGTGAAGGCCACGACGTGTGCGGCCACCCTGCGGGCCGGCTCCGGGCCCGTTACCAGTTCGCCGTGCCCGACCCCGTCGATCACCAGGAGGCCGCCCCGTGGGGAGGAGTCCACGATCTCTTGGTGGAGCTCGGCGTTGACGCCGTCCTCACGGTGGGTGCTGCCGGCCGCGATCAGAAGCAGTGGGACGGACACCTCCGGGAGGGATCCGTCGTGGTTCAGGAATTCCGCGTGGGTGGCCTTCCACTCGCGCAGGGCGGTCTGCCAGAGACCGGCGTCACGGTACTGGTCCAGCACCCGGCGTCGGGCATCCGGCGGCAGCCAGGACAGCCAGCCGGGTTCCGGCAGCAGCGCCCCCAGGCCGCACCGGAGCGAGGTCGGCATCGTCAGGAACCGGCCGGCCAAGCGCCGCGCACCGTTCGCCTGCGCGGCGGAACGGTGGAGTTCGCCGGGGTGGCTCGGGTCCAGCAGCACCGCACCGGTGGCCTGGCCGGGCAGTGCGCTGAGGTACCTCAGAGCCAGGTACCCGCCGAGCGAATGGCCGACGAGCACCACGGGACGGTCGGGGCAGACCGCCCGGACCAGGGCGGCCAGGTCATCGACGGAGGAGCGCAGTGTGTACGGGTCGGCCTGGTCGTAGCTACTGCTGCCGTAGCCGGCCCGGTCGTACGTCAGGACCGGGAAGTCCCTCTCCAGGCCGCGCCGCACGTTGGTCCAGCGCGCGGCCGTGGCCATCAGGCCGGTCAGGCACACGAGGACCGGGCGGGCGGCGTCCGACTCCTGGAGCGGTTCGGTCAGCCGGTAGCCGAGGCGGTTGCCGGACGGCGCGGTGAAATGCCGCTCGCTGTCATCGCCGGCCAGGACACGGCGACGCCTGAGCCACTGGGACCCGGCCGCGGCGAGGGCCGCGGCGCCGAGCAGGCCACCGGCGAGCCGTGGAGTGTTGTCGCCGCGGGCGGGGGCGGAGCCGTTCCGGTCCTCGGTGCCCTGGACGGTGTAGAGGACGGCGGGATAGGTGGAGAGGAAGGCGGGGAGGAACCGCCCAAGGCCCATCACACGGGTGTTCACCAGATGGAACGCGCCGGTCGCGGTCAGGAGCGCCGACGCGTACCTGCCCTGCCGGTAGTACACCAGCGGGAATCCGCATTCCAGCGCCAGCACGCCGTGGGTCAGGACCTTCGCAGCCCGCGGGTACTTGCGCATGAGGCCGTGGACGTCCCGGTCACCATAGTTCTCCGTACGCATGATGCCCGGCAGCGCCGTCCCCGATCGCCAGTCCGGCCCGGGGAGTTTGACCAGACCGGACACGGCGTACGAGAGCGTCGACTGCAGCGCGACGAACCAGAGGCAGGCGTCGGCCAGACGAGGGTTCCCGCGTCCGATCCTCGCGACGGCCATGGAGAACTGGACCAGAAGGGAGAGCTGGTCGGAGCCGTCGGTGCCGTACATGTGCCGGGGATGGAGCGCCACGGAGCTGAGCGCCAGATAGGCGTCGGCGCAGGCCCGCCACCGCCCTTGGGACTTCGACGCCACCAGGGACGCGGCGGCTGCCACCCGGCCGACGTGCAGTACACGCGTGACCACGGGATTGCCGAGAGTGTCGAGGCTCCGGCGCACAGGGGCCGGAAAGTCCGCGTAGTGGTCGCGGACGACGCGCCAGTCGTTGAACCCCCCCGTTGCCCGGTCATCCTCGGTCGTCAGTATTTCCAGGCTGCTCACAAGATGGGTGAAGGCACTCGTGCGTTCGGCCATGGTGATGGCCTGTCGCCGGCCGATGAAAGATTCGGGTATTTTTCTCATGGATGGTGTTCCCATGGCTGCGAGGAGTTTTCTCGGGTCCGTCCCGCGGCGCGGAACGCGCCGTTCGCTCCGCGAAATATCCATCGGATCCGTACGGCATGAGCGGGGTTCGCCCTGACCGCAACTCGGCGCCGCGGGACAGCCCGTCGAATCGGTGGTGTCAGGCAACGGTCGCCGGGCAGGCCTCCAGCGTGACGTCGAGGGCGTCGGCCGCGACCTCTCCCGCGGGCTGCGTCGCCGCGTTGACGAAGTTGTTCATGTCGTTGAATATGTTGAGGACCGGCTCCGAGCCCTTCACCTGAACTGCCTGCTCAGCCAGGATCGGGACCTCGGCGAGTGTGGAGTCGTTGTTGACTCGGTGAAGAAGTTCCATCGTGGTCTCCTTTGTGGATGGCCGCTCTTTTACAGGAGTTGGGCGAGGGTCGAGTCCATCGAATCCCAACTGCCCTTTCGGACACGATCCACCGTAACAGTGGAATAGTGGGGCGCCAGGCCTCACGGTGGACGTTTGCTATGCCTTTGCTGAAGCGAGAACTTGGTAGACGATTCTTTTATGGTCCACTCACGCGGGGACATGAATTCAACGTCCGGCCGCCATGTCGGGCGTAGGTGGAGTCCGGCGCGCGAGGTCTGCAGGACGAGGGCGTAGTGCACCTGTCGTCCGGGTTCTCCGTGGTGTACTCGGCCGTGTCCCAGCGGATGCCGTCGACGGGTTCGCCGGAGACGAGCGGACTCCGGAGGCGGCGCTCACGAGTCCGTCTCCCGGCCTCGCCCGGCGGAGCCGGTGGCCTGCCGTACTCCGGTCGGAATGACGACCACTGACGCCATCCACCGGAGGGTTCTGAAGAGCCGAGTGATCTCGGACCCACCTCGAACCTGAAACCGGTGCATAGGCCAGGAAGATCGCGCGTCCCTAGAGTTCCCGTCGTCTCGACCGGACGACCACTGGTCTACGAGATCAACACCGAGGGGGCGTTCCGATCGGGATCGTAGTTTCGACCAACTGGCACGCCGGTGCTGTGCGCATGCCGCAGCGCGGCGCAGGCCGGTTGGTCAATCCGAAATCCTTGTGCATGCCGGCCGGCGTTCCGACGTCCAAGAGGCGCAGCGGGTGCACAACGCCTGCCGCTCCGACGTTCGCAGCCCCGGAGGCGCGCATCAGTCACGGCCGCAGTACGTCCTCCCGGACGGCGGCCGTACGTACAGAAGGGGTGTCAAGTCAGGTATGAGCTCCATTTCACCTACCCGGAAAACGGCGAACCAGAGCAGCGGGCGGTGGACCACCCGGTCGCTGTCCGCGCTGGCGGCGGTCCTCGTCCTCGGTACCGCAAACGCCTTACCCGCGCAGGCCGACACGATTCCGCAGGCCGCCGCCTCGGCCCCACCCGCAATGTTCAGCGGCATCGCCAACCGCCACTGCGCGCAGTGGGTCGACGCACCCCCCAACAGATCCGACTGGTTCTGCAGGAGCACGTTACAGGGCCTGAGCGACGAGATAGGCGCGCGGGGGCTCCACAAGCTGATCGATTTGTACGACTTCGGATCGAACCATCAGTTGAGCGTGGTCTCCGGCAGCCCCGCCTCGTACTGCGGCCACAGCACGTCGTACCGGCTGGTTCCCTACCTCAAGGACTTCACCAGCTACATCCCCTACACGGACTGCGCGCCGACGTTCATGTCCGGATCTGACGCGTCATCCGCATCCGTGAAGGTCGGCTGGCCGTCATCCGGAGTGGGTCAGCGCAGCAACCACGTCCGGTTGGGCTTCTCGGTCGGATACATGAAGCTGCAGTTCGGATGGAAGGAGAGCGAGGCGCGGAAGGTCTGCGTCGATTCCCCGGGGTGCACCTTCGAAGCGGATACCGCCGAGGACACGAAGTGGATGCCGTCCGAGCCGCTGAACGGCGCCGACATCAGGAATCTCGGTGAGACGGAGTCCCAGACGGGGACCTATTCGTTCTCGACGACCCTCAGCGAATCGCGCGAGGTGTCGCAGACCATCTCCAAGGGAATAGAGAGTGAACTCGGCCTGTCCAAGGGCGTCGTCTCGCTCGGCGCCACCGTGCAGGCGTCCATCGAGAACACCTATGGAACATCGTGGGAGGAAAGCAGTACCTACACGTGGGAAACCAGTGTCACGGTGCCTCCGCTGTCGAGGATCGTCGCCTTCGTCCAACGTCCCGCCACGAGGTACACCGGCCACTACGTACTGCCGACCGGTCAGGTTGTGCCCCAGGAGTTGGTGCTCCCGAGCGGCAGTGCGTCCAAGCGGTCGGCCCTGTACTCGTACGTCCCGCAGTCCCTCAACGAGAGGGATCCTCTGGTCACTCCGGAACAATGGAACGAGCAGCGGTTCCCCACTCCCACACCCGTCCCCACCCCGACACCTCGCTCGGAACCGCCTGGCCGTCTCTGAGTGGTGTCCATGGCAGTCCGAGGCGACGTGGCGCCCGGGCGCGATCACGTCGGCTGATCCGTGGGGTGGTCCCGCCGCCGCGCTGAGCCGCCGACAGCCCCGGTGACAAGTGGCAACACCTGGACGAGGTCTTCAGCACGGCCAACGGGGGGCAGGACCGTGGCGGGCCCCGACCAGGACGGCAGCCTTGGGCGTCCTGGTTCCGGAGTCCGTGGCGGAGCTGCGCCGCCGCGGCCACGACGTCACGGTCGGCGAGCCCCGGTCGGAGGGCAGGCTGTGCGCGGTGGCACGGGACCCGGCGACCGGTGTGCTGTCCGCCGCGGCCAACCCGCGCGGCATGCAGGGCTACACGGTGGGCCGCCGAGCCGGCACCGGGCGTTCACCCCGGCGTCGCCGGGAGTCGGCCAGGTGTCCGCCGACCGGTCATCGGGCGGCGGCGGGAATGTCGGTCCGGCGTGCTTAGCTGGACGTATGACCGAAGAGTTTCTGTCCGGGACGACCGGAAACCCCTGGGAGTCCGGGAACCTCGCCCTGGTCGAGGAGGCGGTGCGCAAGGCGGCCGCCTCCGAGATCATGCCGCGCTTCCGCCAGCTCGCCGTCCACGAGATCGTCGAGAAGAACGGCCCGCACGACCTGGTGACCGTCGCCGACCGCAACGCCGAGGAACACCTGACGGCGTCCCTGACGGCCCTGCTGCCCGGCTCGGTCGTCGTGGGCGAGGAGGCGGTCCACGCGGACCCGGCGGTGTACGAGGCGCTCCGGGGCGACGCGCCGGTGTGGATCGTCGACCCCGTCGACGGCACCCGTCAGTTCGTCCACGGCGACCCGGGCTTCTGCACGCTCGTCGCGCTGGCCCTGCGCGGCGAGGTGCTGGCGTCGTGGACGTACGCGCCGGCGCTCGACGAGATGGCGGTCGCGGTGCGCGGCCACGGCGCCCGCGTCGACGGCACGGGGATACGGTCGGGCGCGCCGGAGCCCGGTCAGGTCCTCCAGGTGGCCATGTCCCACCCGGACTTCACGACGCCCCGGGAGAAGCGGGCCCTCCTCGCGCTCCGTACCGAGGGCGTCCGCTCCCGGCCGTGCGGCTCCGCGGGTCTGGAGTACCTCGCGGTGGCGCGCGGCGAGCTCGGCGCGGTCGCCTTCTCCTGGGAGAACGCGTGGGACCACGCGGCGGGGCTGCTGCTCGTCGAGGAGGCCGGCGGCACGGACCTGACGCTGACCGGCGACCGGTTCCGCGTCACGGGCGGCAACGCGCTGCCGTTCACGGCGGCGCGGGACGCGGCGACGGCACGGTTCGTCCACGAACTCCTCGTCTCCGGCGCGGAGTAGGGAGTAGGAGGGGCACAGAAGCGGGCCCTTCTCGCGCTCCGTACCGAGGGCGTCCGCTCCCGGCCGTGCGGCTCCGCGGGCCTGGAGAGCTGCGACCGCTCACCGACGCCCTGGGGTTCCTCCCCTACGGCAACGGCGTGCACTACGACAGTGACCCCGGACGCCGCCCGCTGGTGCACCGGCTGGTCGCGGACGGCACCCTGCCGGTCACCCACTGCACCGACGACGGCGTCGGCCTCGTCTACCGGGGCACCGAACTCGTCGAGGCCGTGAGCGAGCAGCCCGGCAAGGGCGCGTACATCGTCGTCCGGGACGGCGACCGGGCGGTCGAGGAGCGCATCGCCCCGCGCCGGCTGCCGACACCCGGCCCCTGAACGCGGTCCGGCCCGGAAGGCATCCGGCAGCCGACCCCTCACCCATGTGCACCAGAGCCCACTCATGCCCCGCCATCCGACAGCAGCGCACAACCCCCGGCGGCGTTGCCGGTGCGGGCGAATATCCTGGATACCTGGCCACCGGCTGACGAAGGAGTCCCAAGGTGCCGTCGATGCTCGATGCCGTCGTCGTGGGGGCGGGGCCCAACGGACTGACCGCAGCCGCCGAGTTGGCGCGCCGCGGGTTCTCGGTCTCCGTGTTCGAGGCCCTGGACACCGTCGGCGGCGGCGCCAGGACCGAGGAGCTCACCCTCCCGGGCTTCCGCCACGACCCCTGCTCGGCGGTGCATCCGCTGGGCGCGGGCTCTCCCGCGTTCGACGCCATGCCCCTCGCGCGGTACGGGCTGGAGTGGCTCCAGCCGCCACTGCCCATGGCCCACCCGTTCGACGACGGCACCGCCGCCGTCCTCTCCCGCTCGGTCTCGGAGACCGCCGCCTCGTTCGGGCCCCGTGACGCGGGGGCGTACCGCCGTCTGGTCGCTCCGTACCTCGGCAAGTGGGAGACCCTCGTCCGGGACTTCATGTCCCTGCCGCTCAGCGCCCTGCCGCGCGATCCGCTGACCCTGGCGCGCTTCGGCCTCGACGGCCTCCCTCCCTCCTCATGGCTGATGCGCAGGTTCCGCGACGACCGGGCCCGTGCCCTGTTCGCCGGACTCGTCGCCCATGTGATCGGCCCGCTGACCGGCATCGGCACGGGCGCCGTCGGCCTCGTCTTCGCGCTCGCCGCGCACTCCGTCGGCTGGCCACTGCCGCGGGGCGGCTCGCAGTCGATCTCCGACGCCCTCGCCGCGTACGTACGCGACTGCGGCGGCACGATCCACACCGGGACCGAGATCAAGCGCCTCGACGACCTCCCGCCCGCCCGCGCCTACGTCTTCGACACCTCGCCCACCGCGCTCGCCCGGATCGCGGGCCTGGGCCGGGTCTACGACGGCTACCGGTACGGGGCGAGCGTCTTCAAGATCGATTACGCGCTGGACGGGCCGGTTCCGTGGACCGCAGAGGCAGCGCGCCGCGCCGGCACGGTCCAGATCGGTCCCGGCAGCCGCGAGATCGACACGGCGCTCCGCCAGGCTTCCGGCGGCCGCGCCCCCGGGACTCCGTTCCTGATCACCGCGCAGCCCACCCTGGTCGACCCCTCCCGGGCGCCCGAGGGCAAGCATGTCTTCTGGGCCTACGGTCACGTGCCGAACGGCTGGGAGGGCGACCTCACGGACGCGATGGAGCGCCAGATCGAGCGCTTCGCCCCGGGCTTCCGCGACCTGGTGCTCGCCCGCGCCGTCGCCGGGCCGCCGCAGCTGGCCGCGCGCAACGCCAACTACGTCGGCGGCGACATCGCGTGCGGAGCGGCGACCGGCCTCCAACTGCTGCTGCGCCCCAAGCGGACGCTGTTCCCGTACCGGACACCGCACCCCGCGGTCTTCCTGTGCTCGTCGGCGACCCCGCCGGGCCCGGGCGTCCACGGAATGTCCGGTCACAACGCCGCCAAGGAGGTGTGGCGGCATCTGCGCGGCGGCGACCGCTGAGCGGGTCACCGCGGTCCCCGCTGTCGTCGATCGACGGGACATGGCGGACGGCGGCATGATGGTGCCATGACCGGTCACCCCACGATCAGACTCGTCCGCGGTGACATCACCGAGCAGGTCGTCGACGCCGTCGTCAACGCCGCGAACTCCTCCCTCCTCGGCGGCGGAGGGGTCGACGGGGCGATCCACCGGCGCGGTGGGCCGGAGGTCCTGGAGGAGTGCCGGAGACTGCGGGCCTCCCACTACGGCAAGGGCCTGCCGACCGGCCAGGCGGTCGCGACCACCGCCGGGCGGCTCCCGGCCCGCTGGGTGGTCCACACCGTCGGCCCGGTCCACAGCCGCTCCGAGGACCGCTCCGGGCAGCTGGCCTCCTGCTACCGCGAGTCCCTCCGCGTGGCGGACGAACTCGGTGCCCGTACGGTCGCGTTCCCCGCGATCTCCACCGGCATCTACGGCTGGCCCATGGACGACGGCGCCCGGATCGCGACCGAGACGGTGCACAACACGACGACGACCTCGGTGGAGGAGGTCCTCTTCGTCCTGTTCGACGAACCGGCGTACGAGGCGTTCGCGGCGCACACGGGCTGACCCCGCACCGGCACGGTGTGGTACGTCCCCCGCGTCCGGCGCGGCACGGTGCGGTGCCCGTCGCGTCCGGGGCGACGCGGACGCGACGCGGTTCGGCACGCCCAGGGGCGTGCACCGTCGCAGGGCACCCCGGACCGGACCCCGGAGGCAGTACCCTCTGCGCCCGGCCCCTGCGCCCGGCCCCTGCGCCCGGCCCCTGCGCCCGGAGGCCAGTACCCCTGAGCCAGGATCTCGTCCCGGCCGTTCCGTCCGTTGGCCAACGCGGGTGACCGCCGCCCGCCGGGACGGCGCGCCCCGGTCGCCTGACAACGGATGTGCCGATCGTCCGGTTAACGTCACGCGTATCGAACGACGATCCTCCCGGGGGTTTCCGATGCGCCGTCTGACCGCAGGACTCACCGTGCTGGCCGGACTCGCCTCCTGGCCCTGGCTCGGCGCGCAGACCGCCCCCGCCGCGGACGGTCCCGCCGCCCGGGACACCGGCCGTGGCACCAACATCCTGATCGTCGGCATCGACAGCCGCACCGGTCTGTCGGCCGGCGAGAAGCGACGCCTGCACGTCGGCGGCGAAGGATGCGACTGCACCGACGTGATGATGCTCGTTCACCTCTCCGAGGACCGGCGCCGGGCGAGCGTCGTCTCGATCCCCAGGGACAGCTACGTCGAGTACGCCACTCCCGAGGGCACGACCGGGGCGGCCCCCCGCGCGAAGATCAACGGAGCCTTCAAGATCGGCCGCGGTCCGCTGGCGGTGCGAACCGTCGAGAAGGTGACGGGCCTCAGCGTCGACCACTACCTGGAGACGGGTTTCACCGGATTCGAACAGGCCGTCAACGACCTCGGCGGCGCCACCGTGTGCTCGGACAAGCCGCTCAAGGACGAGAACTCCGGCCTCGACATCACCGCGGGCACACACCACCTCGACGGGAACAGGGCGCTCGGCTACGCCCGGGCACGGCACCTCGACCCGCCGGGGGACCTCGGCCGGGTCCGCCGCCAGCAGCGTATGCTCGCCGACCTGCTCGAGGGGCTGACCGTCCGCGGTGCGCTGACCGACCCCGTCAAGGCGGCTGACACGGCACGCCGGCTGCTCAGGTCCGTGCGCACCGACGCCGGTACGGGCGTGAACGACCTCATCGGCATCGGCTGGACGCTGGGGCGGCTGCCCGCGGACCGCATGGAGTTCGCCACCGTGCCGATCGCCCACTTCGACCACCGCGTGCCCGGCGTGGGTTCCACGCTCCTCTGGCACGAGCAGCGCTCCCGGGCGCTGTGGGAGGCCCTGCGCGCCGACCGCCCGATCACCGGGGACACCCGAATCCTGCCCGTTCCCGAGACCCGCGCCGAGACCAACCCCGCCCGGATCAAGGTGCGCGTCGACGACGCGAAGGTCGCCACGGCGCTGCGGCGCAGCAGGTTCGTGGTGACGGACACCTCGGCGTCCGCCCCCGCCGAGCGGCCCGCGGGCCCGCCGGTGATCACCTTCCCGGCCGGGCGAGAAGCCGACGCGAACACCCTCGCCGCCGCCCTCCCCGGGGCCCGCCTGCGGGCGGCTACCCGCGCCGACGGGATCTTCGACGTCACCGTCGGCTCCGAGCCCGTCGTGGTCAAGACGGTCACCTACGACCGCAACGTGGCCGAAGGCGCGCCCGTCACCGCGGACCGCCTCCGCTGCGCCGGCCCACCGCCCCCGGCGTCGTAGAACGGCAGACGCACTCCCGGGGGCCCCGGACGGCCGCCCGGCACCATCGGCGAGCACGGCCCGGGAGCCTTCGGGCCCGCCGGACGGCCGCCCGGCGCCCATGACCTGATCGCTCGGGCGGGTGCGGCTGCCCCGGTGTCCCGCGGGCCGTCGGGCCGAGCGGCCCGCAGTGCGCAGCCGCGGATTCCGGGACCCGGGTGCGTTCGCCGCCCCCGTCCGGGCCGTAGGGGTGCACCGGCCCCTCCCGGTCGCCGCGGCTCCCGGCTTCCGGGCGCCCCGGCGCGCCGTCTCGTTCGGACCCGGCCGCTCTCCTCCGGGGCGCCGCGGTGCGCAGGGCGTGACGGTGGCGTCTGGGTGCCTCTCCGGGCTGCCGCCGCAGGGCCCCCTGGGGCGGGGATCCGGGGTTCGTTCGCGTCCGCTCCGCCCCGCCCCGGCCGTCGAACGGCTGTCCCGGCCGCCGCAGACGCCGGCTGGTACGCCCCGCCGACGGCGGCTGCGAGCCGCCGTCGGCCCCTCCCCAGTGATGTCGTTTTTTCGCCAGCGTCACCCCTCACCATGGACGATGCTGGAGCCATGCCTTCCGACGTGCACACGTCCATGCACACCGACACCGAGCGCTGCGTACGGGCCGTACGGTCCCGGGACGCGCGGTTCGACGGGTGGTTCTTCACCGCAGTGCTGACGACCCGGATCTACTGCCGGCCCAGTTGCCCCGCCGTGCCGCCCAAGGCCGAGAACATGACCTTCCACCCCAGCGCGGCCGCCTGCCAGCAGGCCGGGTTCCGGGCCTGCAAGCGGTGCCGCCCGGACACCAGTCCCGGATCGCCGGAGTGGAACGCCCGCGCCGACGCCGTCGCCCGTGCGATGCGCCTGATCCAGGACGGCGTCGTCGACCGGGAGGGCGTGACCGGTCTCGCGGCCCGGCTGGGGTACTCGACGCGGCAGGTCGAGCGGCAGCTGCTCGCCGAGGTCGGCGCGGGCCCGCTGGCTCTGGCCCGGGCCCAGCGCGCACAGACCGCGCGGCTCCTCGTGGAGACGACGTCGCTGCCGATGGCCGAGGTGGCGTTCGCCGCCGGCTTCGCGTCGATCCGGACCTTCAACGACACCGTCCGCGAGGTGTTCGCAATCGCCCCCGGCGAGCTGCGGACCCGCGCCGCGACCCGGCGCGGCGGGGCGCCGCTCCCGGCCCCGCCCGGCGTGCTCACGCTCCGGCTCCCGTTCCGAGCGCCTCTCAACCCCGACAACCTCTTCGGCCATCTGGCCGCGACCGCCGTGCCCGGCGTGGAGGAGTGGCGCGACGGTGCCTACCGCCGCACGCTCACGCTCCCGAACGGTCACGGCATCGTCTCCCTGTCCCCGCGCCCGGACCACATCGCGTGCCGGCTGTCCCTCACCGACCACCGCGACCTGACCTTCGCCATCAGTGTCTGCCGCCGGCTGCTCGACCTCGACGCCGACCCCGTCGCCGTGGACGACCAGCTCCGCACCGACCCGCTGCTCGCGCCGCTCGTGGACAAGGCGCCGGGGCGGCGCGTGCCGCGCACCGTCGACGCCGCCGAATTCGCGGTGCGGGCCGTCCTCGGCCAGCAGGTCTCCACCGCGGCCGCCCGCACCCACGCCGCCCGGCTGGTCACGGCCCACGGCACCCCCGTGCAGGACTCCGAGGGCGGCCTCACCCACCTCTTCCCCGCTCCCGAGGCCCTGGCCGACGTCGCCCCGGAGACACTCGCGTTCCCGCGCAGCCGGCGCACCACCCTCACCACGCTGTTCGACGCCCTCGCCGGTGGCACGCTCCGCCTCGGCCCCGACAGCGACTGGAACGAGGCCCGGGCGCGGCTCTCCGCGCTGCCCGGTTTCGGCCCCTGGACCGTGGAGGCCATCGCGATGCGGGCGCTCGGCGACCCGGATGCGTTCCCGGCCACCGACCTCGGCATCCGCCACGCCGCAGCCGCACTCGGGCTGCCCCCGACGCCCGCCGCGCTCGCCCGCCGCGCTGCCGCCTGGCGGCCCTGGCGCGCCTACGCAGTCCAGTACCTCTGGGCCACCGGCGACCACCCGATCAACCGTCTCCCCACCTGAGGAAGCAGAGAACGCGCCATGAGCCGCACCCACACCGTCACCGACAGCCCGTACGGCCCGCTCACCCTCGTCGCCACCGACTCCGTCCTCAGCGGTCTGTACATGACCGAGCAGCGTCACCGCCCCGGCGAGGAGGCCTTCGGCGAGCCCGATCCCCGGCCCTTCCGCGAGGTGGTCCGCCAACTCGACGCCTACTTCGCGGGTGAGCTGAAGGACTTCGACCTGCCGCTGCACCTCGCGGGCACGCCCTTCCAGCGCACCGTCTGGGAACAACTGCTGCTGATCCCGTACGGCGAGACCCGGACCTACGGCGAGCTCGCCGGGGCGCTCGGCAACCCCGGTGCCTCCCGCGCCGTCGGCCTCGCCAACGGGAAGAACCCGATCGGGATCATCGTTCCCTGCCACCGGGTGATCGGCGCCTCCGGCAGCCTTACGGGATACGGCGGTGGGCTGGACCGCAAGCAGCGGCTACTGGCCTTCGAACGGGGCGTGCCCGGCGACGGGCTGTTCTGACGCCCGCACCGGCGGTCGTGCCGTCCCACCCTCGCGATCGCGCTGCCCCACCCGGACGACCGAACGGGCCGGAGCCCTGCCTGCAGCACCCGGCAGCGGCTCCGGCCCGGACTGCCCGTCAGCCCCGGCCGGGAGGCCGTTCACCCGGGGCCGCACCTTGGCTCAGGCGCCGCAGCAACTCCGGCAGCGCCGAGCCGATCGGCTCACGCACGACCTCGTCGGCGAGTTCGTCGTACGGTGTCGGCTCCGCGTTCACGATGATCAGCCGGGCCCCGTGCTCCGCCGCGATGCCGGCCAACGAGGCCGCGGGCTGCACCTGGAGGCTGGACCCCACCGCGATGAAGACCTCGCAGGCCTTGGCGATGCCCATCGCCTCCCCGAGCACCACCGGGTCGAGACGCTGGCCGAACATGACCGTCGCCGACTTCAGGATCCCCCCGCAGGAGACGCACGCCGGATCGGCCTCTCCGGCCTTCACCCGCTCCAGCGCGTCCTCCATGGACGAGCAGGCGTGACAGCCGGTGCACACCACCGTCCGTGCCGTGCCGTGCAGTTCGAGTACCTTGCGGTCCGACACCCCCGCCATCTGGTGCAGTCCGTCCACGTTCTGCGTGATCACCCGGAGCGCGTGCCCGCTGCGCTCGAACTCGGCGACGGCGAGATGCGCGGAGTTCGGCTTGGCGTGCAGGACGGGGCCGTCGAGACGCATGCGCCACGAGCGGCGGCGGATGTCCGGATCGGACATGTAGTGCTCGTAGGTGACCAGCTTCTCGGCCTCCGGATCGCGCCGCCACAGCCCGTTGGGCCCGCGGTAGTCGGGAATGCCGGAGTCCGTGGAGATACCGGCTCCGCTGAGAATGGCGACCATGGTCATGTCGCGAGCGTACGCAGCGGACCGCGATGCGGGCGACCGGAATTCCCTCCGCCCCACCGGGTCGCTCCGCCGCCCGCCCGCCGGCTTCGCGCCCGGTCCCGGCTGCCCGACCCGCCGCCGGTCAGGTCGCCGGGCGGCCGTCGACCAGTTCGACCGGAGCCGTGTCCGCCGCCAGGGTGTCCAGCGCGGCGAGCACCCGCAGAGCGAGCGGGCCGAGCAGGTAGAGGGGGATGTCCTCCCGCGGCACGAGCTTCCACGACACCAGCTCCTCCTCCTGGAGCGTGATCGCCGAGAGACGCTCGTCGTCGAGCACCCCGCCGTCGTAGACGTACGCGACGATCGGCGGGCGTCCCGGCCCCCGGACCCAGTCGACGGCGAGCAACCGGCCCGGCTCGACGTCCAGGCCGATTTCCTCCAGCGTCTCCCGCCGTGCGGCCTCCCGGGGCGTCTCCCCGGCGTCGGACTCGATCGTCCCGCCCGGAAGCGCCCACCCTGCACGGTAGTTGGGTTCCACGAGCAGGGCCCGTCCACCGGCGTCCCGGAAGAGGGTCGCGGCCCCCGAGAGCACGCGGGGGAGGGTGGCGATGTAGGCGGCGTATGCGTCGGTGGTCACCCCCGGGAGCGTAGTCGGCGCGTGAGAGCCGGTGATCGTGGTCCTGCGGGACCGGGTCACGAACAGGCGCGTTGTCGGCGAGCGGCCGTCGAGGGCGGTCGGCGGTCACGGGCGGACGGCGGGGGCCCGGCGCACGAGCAGGCGGCGTGCGGGGCCCCGGGTACGGACGGGCGCCGGGCGACGTGTCCGGGAGGCGCCGGAGTCCACCCGGGCGACCGCTCCGGGTGACCCGTCCCGGGGCAGCCCCTAGGAACGGCTCCCCGGCGGCTCGCGCGGGATCCTCCCACCACGCGCCCGCTGCCGCGCCGTCGCGCCGTCGCGTGCGGCCGCCACGGTGTCGGCATGGCCGGCGCCCAGGGTGCGGGTCCAGCCCGCCGCCAGCGTCCCGTACAGCTCGGCGGCCTCCTCCCACCGCTCCAACCGGGCGGCCGTGCGCGCCAGTTCGCGGAGGGTGACGAGGGTGTCGGCGTGCAGTTCGCCCAGTTCTCCGGTGCGGGCGCGGTGGGTCTCCCGCGCCACCCTGTACGCCTCGGTGAGCCGGCCCAGCGACCCCAGTGTGGCGGCGACGCCGTGCCGGCACCGCATGGTGTCCTCGTGTGTCGGGCCCTGCACCCGCTCGCGCTTGGAGAGCACTTCGAGGTACAGCGTCAGTGCCTCGCTGTGGCGGCCCAGCAGCCCGAGCGCGCCGGCCGCCTGCTGACGGGCGTCCAGCGTGCCCCTGTGGTCGCTGCCGAGCACCCGCGCCCGGACGCGGGCGACGTGCCGGTACTCGTCGAGGGCCTCCGCGTTCCTGCCGAGTGCCAGCAGGGCGGAGGCGTGCTCGTGGCGGGAGTCCAGGGTGGCCTCGTGCCCGGCGCCCAGGGCCTCCTCCCGTGCGGTGAGGGCGTCACCGAGCATCCGCAGGGCGAGTTCCGCGCGCCCCTCGCGCAGCAGCGTGACCCCGTGGGCGTGCCGCTCGCCGTGGTCCCACTCACGGACGGGCCCGCCGTCCGCGCGCACCGGGCTGAAGGGGACGGGCGGGCCTCCGCCGTGGTGGAGCCGGGCACGAGGTGCCGTGAGTTCGACCGTGTACGAGGGGGCGAGCAGGTCCACGAGCGGGCTCCGTCCGGTGCGCTGTGCCACGAGGACATGGACGCCCGGGCAGCCGCTGAGGGCTCTGATCTCGCCGGCCAGGGCGAAGAAGGACTCCTCGGCGCCGGCGATCCGGTCGAAGTCGTCGAGGACGACGAGGAGCCGGGGCAGGCCCGCCGACCTGGACGCCGTCCCGCGTCGCCGGCGCTCCTTGAGCAGCAGCCCGGTCAGCTCGCGCAGCCGCTCGGGGCGGCCGCCGACGCTGTCGCACCACACCACGTGCGGCAGCGCGGCGAGTCGGGAGCCGGGCAGCGCGCCGTCGCGGCCCGCGCAGACGACCGTGAGGGTGTCGGGCGCGCAGGACTCGGTGAGCCCCTGCACGATGCCGGAGAGCAGGGCCCGGCGCTCGGCGTCCGCCCCGCCCCGCACGAGGCCGTGCGGTCCGACGCCGCCGTGCTCCGGCCCGTTGACGTCGAGCGGGACCGGCCGTCCCGCGTCGTCCCGGCCGAGCGGGACGGCGGGGAGCGCGGGGAGCGGGGGGCGGCTCTCCGGGGCGAACGCCCACAGCAGCTCTTCCGCCGAGGGGCGGGCGGAAGGGTCCTGGGCGACGCAGTCGGCGAGCAGCGCGGACACCTCCGCGGGCACTCCCGGGACCGGTGGAACGGCCGTGCTGGAGAAGGACGTTCCCCACTGACCGGTCACGGCCGCGAGGAGGAGCGACCCGACCGCGTACATGTCCGAGGCCCTGGTGGGCCCTTCGGGGGAGCCGGTGAGCTCGGGCGCCTCGTACTCGACCGGCTGGACGAACATCCGCCGGTGCGGACTGTGCGCGCCGTCCACGGACGCGGTCATCCAGCCCGTGATGCGGACGTCGTCGCCCGCGATCAGAACGGAGCTGGGCAGCAGCGTGCCGTGCACCAGGTCCTCGCTGTGGGCCTGCGCCATGGCTGCGGCGAACTGCCGTCCCACGGAGAGGAACCGCTCGGGGGAGAGGGCGCCGTCGCGGGCGCGGCGGGTGAGCAGGGTGTCGGCGGGCTCGCCGGTCACCGGGTTCGTCAGGCACTCGGTGGCCAGCCATCCCGTTCCGCTGCGGGTGCTCACGCCGAGCAGCCGCGGGGCGTGCGCGGCGCCGAGCCGGATCAGCGCCTCTGCCTCGGTGGTCAGCAGGTCCACGGCCGTGTCCCGGTCCAGGGACTCGGGGACTCGGAGCAGGACGTACGAGGCGTGGTTGCCGGCCGTGCCGAGGAAGACGCCGATCCGCGGCCAACCGCCGAGTCTGCGGGCAACGAGCCGGTACGGGCCGGCGGTACGCGGTACCTCCGCGGGGTGCCGCGACACCCAGGCAGTACCGGGCCGGTCGACGAACGACGGCGGCACGGGGGACGACGGCGCCTTCGCGGCACTCGGCGCTCCCGGCGCCCCTGGCGGCGCCTCCGTCTGCGCCGCCGGTCCCGGCTGCGGAGCCCGCTCCCCGTGCGCCGGTGTCGCGGCAGCCGGACCGTTCGCCTCCCGGGCGTTCGGCGGTTCGGTGGGAGAGGCCGGATCCGTGCGGACCGGACCCGTGCCGGCGGGGTGCGTGCGGACCGGATTCTTGCGAACCCGATCTGAGCCGGCCGGCTCCGCGTCCGCCGACACCGTGCCGGACGGGACCGGCATGCCCAGCCGGCGCCGCAGTCGCGCGTCCACCCAGCCGAACGGCAGCGTGTCCCCGGCCACCATGTCCCCGCCCGAGGGGTGCGGCAGCCACGCCGGGAATCCGGCCGTCCCGTCGACGAGCTCGGCCATGCGCAGGGTGACGGCGCGGGTGGTGCGGACCAGGTCCGAGGGCGGGACCGTGTCCAGCAGGATGCGTCGGGCGTCCTCGGCGAAGTCGAACCCGCGGTGCTGCGGCAACAGATCCCGCTCCGGCCGGTCGGCCCCGCGCATCAGCCCGCCGAGGAAGACCTCAGCCAGATGGCCCGTGTCGACGTCGGGCCCCAGCGCGTCCTGGACCAGCCGCATCGCGGGCACCGACACCGGCGCCACCGCCGCCAGATGCGCCGCCAACCGGTAGGCCTGGGGGGACGACGCGTTCCGGAACCTCAGCAGACCGTCGCCGCCGCCCGTGCGCGTCGCGGCGTAGGGACGAGCCGGGGTGCGCGGTGCCAGCAGCGGAAGCACCACCGAGGTCCCGGACGAGCCGACGAGCCGCGCCCAGGCCCCCACCGAATCGGGATCCGGAGCCAGCACCGGCACGGGGACCCCGGTGTACGGGGCGAGTTCGGGCGGCAGCACCGGGTCGGCCACCCTCCACGTGCGGTTCGCCGCGCCACGCCGCAGGGTGGTCACCCGCCACGGCTCGGCGCGGATGCCCGAGCCGGCCCAGAGCCGATGCGGCAGGGCGTGCAGTACGGCCGTCGGGCCGAGCGCGGCGGCCCGTTCCAGCGCGCGGTGCATCCGGCCGTCCCGCCAGGCCGGCCCCACACCGTCGCTGACGACGAGCAGCAGGGTGTGCCCGCAGGGGTCCGCGACCGCGGTGAGCGGGAGGGGTGCCGGGTCCGGGGCGAAGGGACGGTGGCCCAGTGCCGGAGCGCCGGGGCTTCTGCTGTCGAGCGAGTAGACCCGGATGTCGCGGAACGCGCCGCTGCGCTCCAGCAGTCGCCGGATCTCGGCCGCGAGCCGCTGCCACAGCAGCATCGACACCCCGTCGTCCACGACCAGGGCCAGGTCGAGCCAGCGGGTCCGGGCGGGACGCAGCACCACGTCCGGCAGCCCGGTCTCGGCCATGGCGGCCACCGTGGCCGGCTCGTCCAGCTCATGGGCCCGCCCGTCCGGGCGCAGCTGCTTCAGGGGCCGGAGCGCCCGGCCCAGACGCAGTTCGGTCGAGGCCAGCACCCGGGCCTCCGGGGCACGAACCGGCACGGCGGGGCGCGGCGCCACCCGCGTCGACGGGTCCGAGCCGCGCGGGCGGGTGTTCCGGACGTACGGCGCCCCGTGCAGTCCGGTGCCCGGGGGCGGACCCGCCGGGCGGCCGGGACGGGGGCCACCTCCCGCGCCGGGGGCGACGGCCTGCCCGTCCCCCGGCGGTCCGGCGGACGACGTCCCGCGGGAGTGCGCCGCCCCGCCCGGCACCCCGGTCACGCTGTCGTCGGGGGGAGTCAGGGGTGGCTGTGGCGCGGAGCCGGCCGCGGCGGCGCCGAGCGCCGCCGACGCACCGGGCGGCAGCCGCTCCGCCAGCCACACCGCGTCCAGCAACTCCTCGTGGGCCAGCTCGATCCCGCTGTCCCCGAGAACCCGCCGCAGCTCCCGCCACACCCGGCTACACCGTCCCGCCGAGCCGGTGCAGTACGGCGTCCAGCAGCCCGTCGGCGTCGAGGTCGACCCCGCCCCTGCGCAGGAACACCGCGTTCAGCAACTGGTCGGTGGCCAGCTCCCCGCGTCCGCGCCGGGCCAGGAACGCGTGCAGCAGCTCGTCCGCGCCGTCCGGCGCGGCACCGTCGCCCAGATGGGCCCGGACGATCTCCACCAGCCGCTCCTCGTCCGGCTCGGGAAGGTCGAGCCGGACGCAGCGGCGCAGGAACGCGGGCGGGAAGTCCCGCTCGCCGTTGCTGGTGATGACGACGACGGGGAACTCGGAGCAGCGCACCCGGCCGCGCACCACCTCGGTCCGCGTCCGGGGATCGGCGGTCAGCACCTCGACGGCGGCCTGCTCCTCGGGCAGCCGCGCGAGTTCCGGGATCTCGAACTCGCCCTCCTCGAAGACGCCGAGCAGGTCGTTCGGCAGGTCCACGTCGCCCTTGTCGAGCTCGTCGACGAGCAGCACACGGGGCCGGCGGCCGGGGACGAGCGCCGTGCCCAGCGGCCCGAGGCGCACATAGGAGCCGATGTCCGGCCCACCGGCCCCCTCACCCCGGTCACGGCGCAGACTGGTCTCGCGCAGCCGGCCGATCGCGTCGTAGCGGTAGAGGGCGTCCTGGAGCGTGGCCCGGCTGTTGACATGCCAGCTCAGCACCCGGCCGAGCCTCAGCTCGTGGGCGACGGCGTACGCGAGGGACGACTTGCCGGTTCCGGGGCGGCCGGTCACCAGCAGCGGCCGGCGCAGATGCAGCGCGGCGTTGACGACGTCGGCCTCGGCGTCGCCGATGAGGTAGGGCAGCGCCCGGGGCGCGCCGGTCTCCCGGGCGCTCCCGGCCGCGCCGTCGAAGCGCCGCCACGGCGGAGGCTCGGGGAACGCCACTTCCCGGTCCCGGCCGTCCCCCCGGAACAGCCGCCAGCCGTCCCCCACCTCGCCCTGACGCCCTGTCATCGGATGTCCGCTCCTTCCGCGGGGTCCAGCAGTTCGAGCCCGCCGGGCAGCGGGAGCTCGGTGTCCTCCCACACCAGCGAAGGACGTGCGCCGCCGGGGGCCTGGGCGCCGTAGCGCTCCGCCCGGAAGTGCCGTACGCGCTCGGGGAGCTGGTGCAGCGGACCGGCGGGCGTGACCGCGTCGAGGCGGTGAGCGTGCTCGTGCCCCTCCGCCTGCCGGTCCCAGAGCACCACGGGCACGCCCACGGCCAGGCACAGCTGCACCAGTCGCTCGCGGTCCCGGGGCGGGCCGTGCACCACGACCTGGGCGGTGTCCCGGTGGGTGCTGGCGAGCAGCGAGTACACCCGCTCGGGGGAGGAGGAGGTCCGCTCGTCCACGACCAGCGGACCGGTGTGGCCGCTCTCCCAGCGCCGCCGCAGTTCGGCCTCGCGCCGCGGGGCGCGGGCGCTCACCTCGGGGCACCGCATGGCGACCCGGTACGTCACACCCAACGGCACCCCCCGCAGGAAGTCGAACGGGCTGCCCGCTTCCCACTCGTCCACGTCGAGTTCGAGGCCGTCCCGGCCGACGACGACGTCGATCTGCTCCACGGGAGGGCCGCCGTCCGCCGCGCGTTCCGCGGACTCGCGGATCAGCCGGCCGATCTCCGCGGGGCTCCGGGGCCGGTCCGCCGCGACGAGCCGGGCGGCCGTGCCGTCGCCGCGCACCTCCCACACCTCGCACCGGAACCGTCCCTCGCCGTCGGCCGGCGCACCGCTGAGCTCCGCCACGAGGCGGACGACGGGGGAGGGGCGGTGCGCGGCCCAGGCCGCGGCGTCGCCCCGGCGCTGCGAGAGTGCGGCCCGGTGCACGCCGAGCCGCCCGGCGACGCGGTCCGACCACGCGGTCAGTGCCCGGGAGGGCCCGGCGGACGCACCCGCCGCCGCGTACTCGACCAGCTTGAGCAGGGCGGGGACCGGCGCGGTGCCGTCCGGGAGGGCGCCCCCGTCGCGATAGGCCTCGAGCTCGGTCACGACCGGGCCGATGTCGTCCGCGGACAGCCGGGGCGCGGCCAGCGGCTCGGGCAGCGGTGTGTAGCGGAGGGCCTCGCGCGCGGCGCGCGGCAGGAGCGTCGCGTCGGCGGCCACGAGATCCGCCAGCTCGGCGACGAGCAGACGGTGTTCGTCCACCGACAGCAGCCGTGCCCCGGCCAGCTGGCCGGCGATCAGCAGCCGGTCCAGGCTGTCGCGGCCCGCTCCCGGCGCGGCCGCGGCCGCGAGCGACTCGCTGAGTGTCGCCAGCGCCCGCTCCTCGGCCGCCAGCACCGCCGCCAGCTCCTCCACGGACGGGGCGGAGTCCCCGGCCGGGGGCTCGTACCCCAGTGCCGCCGCGAGTGCCCGCGCATGCTGGGCCCGGCGTACCGGATCACCCAGGAGCCGCCACAGTTCGGCGGCCAGCGCGCCCGGCGCGGGGTCGTCACGGCCCGACCGGCGGTGCACCGCGCAGTCCTCCAGCACCTCCGCCGCGCCCGCCCGCCGCAGCTCCTCCCGCACCGTCCGCCACGGCACCGCCCAGCTGCGGCGCACCGTGTCCTGGGCGCCCAGCGGACGCCCGCGTTCCGGAAGTACGTGCGCCACGACCAGTCCGACCACGGTCTCGTCGGACAGCGACCAGAGCGGACCACCGCTGAACCCGGGGCCGATCGCCGCGCCGGACAGGTCGCCGTCGAGATAGCCGACGGCGTCCTCCTGCAGCTTGACCCGGGTGTCCGCGAAGGTGATCGCGGCTCCGCCGCCGTGCCAGGCCCGCAGCTCCTGGCCCTCGGCCATGTCGCGCCAGACCACCGGACGCGGTCCCGGCGGGGCGGGCTCGGTCAGTTCGAGGACCGCGAGGTCGCCCCGCCACACCGTCGTGGACGCGGCGGGCCGGGCCGGCACCCACACCGAGACCCTGGCCGCCCGGTGCTGGGGGCCGGGCCCGCGGTCCCCCGAGCCGTGCAGGGCGACGGTCAGTTCGGCCGCCTCGGGCGGCCCGCTCTCATAAGGATCCCGCCCGAGCGCGTCGTTCACCACATGGGCGCAGGTCAGCACCCGGTGCGGGGACAGCAGTGCCGCTCCGCCCGCGGCCGTGCGCCCGTCGGCGTACATCACCGAGAGGCGCGTGGCCGGGGCGGTCGGCCGTGTGAACCAGCCCATGGATCAGTTCTGCCGCTCCCCGGGCTGCCAGGTGGCCGACACGGTCATGGTCGCCTTGCCGTTCGCCCCGACGATGCCCAGCTTGAGGTCCTGGCCGATTTCCACCCCGAACGCGACCGTGATCTCGGACGGGGGGTTGTCGGCCCCCGCCACCGCGGAGTGGATCTCGTCCAGCAGCGGACCCATCGGGCGCAGCGCGGTCCGCAGCGCCTCGGAGGCACGGGCCGCGGCCCGTCCCTCCCCGCCGCCGCGGGCCACGGGAACCACGGCGCCGAAACCCTCCGGGAGATCACCGGATCCGGTGGGCCCCGGAGGCACGGCCGGCGCCTCACCTGCCCCGGCCAGCTCCATCCGCACCTGCGAACCATCAGTCAGTGCAACATCCATGTACTCGGGCACCCGGCCATTCTCCCGGTCGGCGCGGACGCGGGGAGGTATTTTCCGGTCAGGCTGCGGCCAAACGAGCGGTTCGGTCCGCGAGTTCACTGATTCGTGTGCCGTCGAAGCCGAACACGGCACTGCGCACGCGGTCCTCCAGCGGTCGGGTCCACTGCGGCGGAATGCCGGCGGCGCCGCACAGCACCCCGGCCACCGAGCCCGCCGTCGCCCCGTTGGAGTCGGTGTCCAGTCCGCCGCGCACGGTCAGCGCGAGCGTGGAGGTGAAGTCCCCCTCGCCGTAGAGCAGTCCGGCCGTGATGACGGCGGCGTTCGGGACGGCGTGGATCCAGCCGAGGCGGCCGGTCTCCCCGTCGAGTTCGTCGAGCGCGGCGGCCCAGGGCACGCCGGCGTCGTACAGCGCCGCCGTACGGCGGACGGCACGGGCGAACCTGCTGCTCGCCGGAACCCTGGCGAGGGCCGTCTCGATCGCATCCCGGGCATCGGCGGCCGTGAACGCCGCGGCGATCAGCGCGGCCGCCCACATCGCCCCGTACACCCCGTTGCCCGTGTGCGAGAGCACCGCGTCCCGGCGGGCGAGCGACGCGGCCCGCACCGGGTCGCCGGGGCTGGTCCAGCCGAAGACGTCGGCGCGGATCAGCGCGCCGATCCACTCCTGGTACGGATTGTCGTACGTGGCGGTCAGCGGTGGTTTCAGACCGGCGGTGAGATTGCGGTACGCGGCCCGCTCGGCGGTGAAGGTCTGCAGGAACGGCAGGCGCAGCAGCCACAGTTCGCCGACCTGCTCGGTCGTGAACGTGAAACCGTGGGTCTCCAGCAGATGCAGGCCGAGGATCGCGTAGTCCACGTCGTCGTCCCGGCAGCTGCCGTGGATCCGGCCGCGCACGCACGCGCGCCATTCGGGGCGCAGCTCGAAGTCCGCGGCCGTGCCGGGAGGCGGCTCGGGGAGGTAGTCCGTGAGCGGCAGCGCGCCGGCGGCCCGCAGATAGCGGTCGATCCGGTCACGCGTCCAGTAGTCGCCGCGCTCGACCGGCTTGCCGAGCATGTTGCCCGCGATCCGGCCCAGCCAGCCGCCGAGGATCCGGTCGGCGGTCGTCGGGCCCTGGGGCGTGGCTGGATGCGTCATGACTCGGGTGTACCCCGTCGCGGCTCGGGAACCGGGGAGGCCCGTCCGCGGGCCATCGGGGCGGCGCCGGTCGTGCATGACGCCGAGGACGCACCGGACGGGTCCGGCACGGTGACGAAGCCCTCACCGCGGGTGCTCGCTGCTCCTCGGCGCTCCGCGACGGCAGCCTGCTCGGCGTCCCTCCTCCCCGAGGTCGTCGGCGTCGCCGACGCGCTGCCCGCGCCGTGCGCGGGACCCCGCGGGCGGAGCTGCTGTCGGTGATCCCGGATTCGCGCCCGTGGTCCCCGAGCCGGAAAGCGCCCCGGGCCGGGCCCTACGAGGCACGGGGGCCCTGCCCCTCGGTGCACCGCTGCCCGGGACGCGCCGAAGCCGCCCGCCCGGCGGCCGGGTCCGGTGGCTCCTCGCGGCATGTCCTGACTTCCTCGCGGCTCCCGGACTCCCGGGCTCCCGGGCTCCCGGGGGTTCCGGGCCTCACAGGGTTCCCGCTGCGTCGCAGGCCGGGGGCCATATAGGGCGGATACTGTCCGCTTTCAAAAAGGGGCGGCTGCGGATAGGGTCGGGACGGCGCGACTGCCTGTTCGAAAGCAAGGGATTGATGGTGGCGGACGGAGCAGTTACTGCCGCACGGGTGCTCGTGGCGGCGGACAAGTTCAAGGGCTCGCTCACGGCCGTGCAGGTCGCGGAGCGGGTGACCGCCGGACTCCGGCGTGTCGTCCCGGACCTCGCGGTGGAGACCCTGCCGGTCGCAGACGGCGGCGACGGTACGGTGGCCGCGGCCGTGGCGGCCGGGTTCGAACGCCGTCAGGTCGAGGTGACCGGCCCGCTCGGCGAGCCCGTGACGGCGTCGTACGCCCTGCGCGGCACCACCGCGGTGGTGGAGATGGCCGAGGCGTCCGGACTCCAGCACCTGCCCGACGGCGTCTTCGCGCCGCTCACGGCGACCACGTACGGCTCCGGCGAGCTGCTGCGCGCCGCCCTCGACGCGGGTGCGCGGACGATCGTCTTCGGCGTCGGCGGCAGTGCCACCACCGACGGCGGTGCGGGGATGCTGGCCGCGCTCGGCGCGCGTTTCCTGGACGCGGACGGCGAGCCCGTCGGCCCCGGCGGAGGTGCGCTGATCGACGTGGCGACCGCGGACCTGTCCGGGCTGGACGCCCGCTTCGAGGACGTGCAGCTGGTTCTCGCCAGCGATGTCGACAACCCGCTGACCGGGCCCAAGGGGGCGCCCGCCGTCTTCGGCCCGCAGAAGGGCGCGTCGCCCGAGGACGTCGCCGTCCTGGACGCGGCACTCGCCCACTACGCGTCGCTGCTGGGCCCCGGGCAGGCCGAACGGCCCGGCGCCGGCGCGGCCGGCGGCATCGGCTACGGCGCGCTGGTGGCCCTGGGGGCGGGCTTCCGGCCGGGTATCGAGGTGATGCTCGACATCCTCGGATTCGCCGACGCACTGTCCCGGGCGACCCTGGTCGTCACCGGCGAGGGTTCCCTCGACGAGCAGACCCTGCACGGCAAGGCCCCGGCCGGCGTCGCCGCGGCCGCCCGTGCGAAGGGCATCGACGTCGTCGCGGTCTGCGGCCGGCTCGCGCTCGAACGGGACGCGCTCGCCGGCGCGGGCATCCGACGCGCCTACGCGCTCCTGGAGCTGGAGCCCGATCCTGCGGCCTGCATGGCCCAGGCCGGTCCGCTGCTGGAGCGGGTCGCGGAGTCGGTCGCGAGGGACTTCCTCTCCTGACCGCCTCCTGACGGCGGGACCCGTGCTCCCGGGCCTTGAGCCCCCGGGCCGTTCCCGGGGGCTCCGCCGTGTCCGCGGACGGGATGCCTCGCCGGTGTACGGGGGCGCGCGGGAGGGGCTCGGCGGGCGTTCCGGCGGTGCCGCGGTTCACCGGGGAGAGTGAGGGAGGGCACTCGCGGGTGCCGGGGAGCGCACGACGAATGGCCGAAAGACGGCCCTTGGGCACCCGGGCTGTTCGCCTGACCTGTACCCGCTCCCCACCGCTCCCTAGCATGTGCGTCCTACCCGACCCGATTTCCCATTGACGCGAATGAGGACTGGATGCAGAGCGAGTCGTGGAGCCCGGACGCCATCGACACCAAGGTGCCCAGTGTGGCGCGTATGTACGACTTCTTCCTTGGGGGCGACGACAACTACCAGTCCGACCGCGACGCCTGCGAGCAGTTGCTGGAGCAGGTGCCCAGCACCAAGGTGCTCGCCGTCAACAACCGCCGCTTCCTGCAGCGCGTGGTCCGTACCCTCGCCCAGGACTACGGCATACGGCAGTTCGTCGACCACGGCTCCGGTCTGCCGACCCAGAACAACGTCCACCAGGTCGCCCAGGCCGTCGACCCGGAGTCAAGGGTGGTGTACGTCGACAACGACCCGATCGTGCTGGCTCATGGCCGGGCGCTGCTGGAGGAGAACGACCGCACCGCGGTCATCCAGGCCGACATGAGGGACACCGACGGCATCTTCGGTCACGAGGAGACCACCCGGCTGATCGACTTCGGCAAGCCGGTCGCCGCCCTGTTCGTGTCGGTGATGCACTGCATACCGGACGAGGACGACCCGGCAGGTCTCGTCCGCCGCGTCGCCGAACGCCTCGTGCCGGGAAGCTTCCTGGTGGTCTGTCAGCTCGTCAGCGACCGTCCCGAGATCCGGAAGTTCGTCACGGACTTCATGGCCGAGGCCACCGGCGGGCACTGGGGCCGGGTCCGTGAGGAGCACGAGGTGACGGAGTACTTCAACGGGCTCCAGATCCTGGAGCCGGGTCTGGTCGAGGTCTCGACCTGGCGGCCCGACACCGAACTCGCGCCGGTGCAGCAGACCGACGAGTGGATCGAGTGGGGCGGCGTCGGCCGGTTGGTCTGACGCTCCCCGGACACCGGGCGGCCCGGGGCCGGAGGGTGAATTCGAGGGGCTGCCTGCGCCACGCACCGGGTTGCGGGCGGGGGCTCGTCGGGTCGTCGGACCCGGCACCGGGGTCTCTCCGCCCGCGCCGGGGGCGGAGAGACCCCGGCGCCCGGTACTACAGACGGGACAGCCGCTCCTCGATGAGGGCCAGCGAGTTCTTCGGGGTGAGGGCACAGGCGCCGAGCCGGTCCAGCATGTCCCGGTACTGCTCCACGACCTGGGGCTTCTGGCTGAACGTGCTGTCGGTCAGGTGCTCGATGTAGACGGCGTCCTTCAGATCGTTCAGCGCGAAGCGCAGATAGGTCACTCCCGTGCCGACCCCGACCGAGGCCGTCACGTCCAGTGGGGCGATCTGCAGCGTGATCCGGGGCTCCTGCATGATCGCGGTCAGATGCTCGAGCTGCGCGCGCATGACCTTCGGCCCGCCGACCGTGCGCATCAGCACGGACTCGTCGATCACCGCCCACAGCCGGGGCGCGTCGGGCTGGTCGAGCTGGCGCTGCCGTGCTTGCCGCAGTTCGACCCGGCGGTGCACGTCATGGGCGTAGAGCCGCGCGGGCCCGGACTCGACGACCGCGCGAGCGTACGCGGAGGTCTGCAACAAGCCGGGCACGTAGAAGGGTTCGTATGTACGGATGGTCGCCGCGGCGCCCTCCAGGGCGACCAGCGGGGCGAAGAAGTCCGACAGCACGTCGCTGTAGCTGCGCCACCAGTCGCTGCGCCGTGACTGTTCCACGAGCCGCAGGAACTCGGCGACGCTCTCCTCCCCGGTCACCCCGTAGAGCTCCAGCAGGGCGACGGCGTCGGCCGGCTTGCAGCCGTGCCGGCCCAGCTCGATGCGACTGGTCTTGGAACGGGAGAAGCCGAGGCGGACGTCGACGGCGGAGGGGTCGAGCCCGGCGGCCGTGCGCAGTTCGCGCAGCTTGCCACCCAGGATCACCTTCAGGGCGGTCGGGTTGCTCTCGACCGTTCCCAGTGGCCCGGCGAACAACGACGGGCTCGGTTCTACTGCAGCCATCGTGCGCTCCTGCGGACTATTGAGAAGACGTCGACACTATCCCGTACATCCGTGTGTGAGCCACGGCGAACTGGACGGCGCAGTACTGGATTTCAGCCAATCACGTCATCGAATTCACCGCCGCGCGCCCCCGCGACGAAGGCCTCCACCTCGTCCCGCGTGTAGACGAGGGCGGGCCCCTGCGGATCCCGTGAGTTGCGCACGGCGACCCGTCCGTCGGGGAGTGCTGCCAGCTCCACGCAGTTGCCGGTGGCATTGCTGTGGCTGCTCTTGATCCACTGCACCGAACTCAGCTCCCCCGCCGGCATGCCATTGGTGAACTCCATGCCCAACAACCCCTCTTTGTTCGCACGTGCGTTCGCCCCGTATCTGGTCAATGCAATCCCAGATGCAATTGCATTTCCAGGGGCGGCTCGACAATACTCGGTCAACACCGGCTGCCGCAGCGTCGAACACCCAGGCCTGCAGGGGGACATGACCAGTGACGTTTCACATGTCAACCATCTCAACCACGACGGCCGGGCACGGTGATCGGCGCGCAACAGAGCAGTTCGGCCCGAAACCGCTGCCCGAGAGCCCTCGTGCCACACCCCAGGACCCCGTCCTGGAGGGACTCCCGCCACTCGGTGGGTTCGCCGCCTGCGGGCTGGACGGCGGCCCGCGGAATCCGTGCCAGGCTCGGCGGTTCGTCGCCCACACCCTGCACTGCTGGGAACTGCCCGCCCTCGTGGGGGACATGTCGCTCGTCGTCAGTGAGTTGGTGACCAATGCCGTCCGGCACGCGCTCGTCGCCGAACCGCAGGAGACGCCGCCGGAGTACCCGCTGTGGCTGGGGCTCGTCCGCCACCCGGGACACGTCGTCTGCTCCGTCGCGGACCCGAGCTCCGAACCGCCCAGGCAGCGCGACGCCGATGCCGCGGACGTCGACGGCCGTGGCCTCGAACTCGTCGGCGCGCTGAGCGAGAGCTGGTCCTGGTCGCTCACCGAACCCAGGGGCAAGACGGTGTGGGCGAGCCTGGCCCTGCCCGGCAGGGACTGACCCCCGACTGCTTCGGGCCGCGCCGCGGGCGACGCCTCACGGCTGGACGTGGTGTGGGGACACGCCGTCGTGACCGAGCGCTCCCGGTCCAGCCTTCCCGGCGTTCTGCCCAGCACCCGCACGCGAGCCGGTGCCGGGCGCCCCTGCCCCTGCGCCGGCCCTGGGGTTGCGCGCCCCGTACACCGGGCCGTCCGCCGGCCACCCGGGCCCCGCGCACGGCTCCACGACACAGCACAGGGCCCGGGGCGCATTCCATGCGCCCCGGGCCCTGTGCTGTGTCGTGGAAGAACCGCTACGGAAGTTGTGCCGAGGCCCGCGCCTCGCGCCGGTTGTCCCGGAAGGTGTTCACCCGCCGCGCCGTCGCGAACAGCGGGATCGTCGCCGCCAGCACGATCTGCAGCGCACAGCCGGTCTGCAGCAGCAGCTGGCCGCCCGGCGCGTCGAACGCCCACGCCGCGAGCAGGCCCATCGCCCCCACGATCCAGCTGAGCATCGCGACCGCCAGCTTGCCCCGCGGCTTCGGGTACTCGACCCGGCTCACCATCAGCCAGGCCGCGCCGATGATCGCGAGCAGCGTCGGGATGAACGGCAGCTCGAGCAGCACGATCGACACGACCGTCAGCGCGCCGAAGGGGCTGGGCATGCCCTGGAACATGCCGTCCTTCATCGTCACGCACGAGAATCTGGCCAGTCGCAGCACGACCGCCAGCAGCACCACGATCGCGGCCACCGCCGAGACCTTCTGGTGGGCGTCGTCGGCGACCATGCCGTAGACGAGGACGAAGTACGCCGGGGCCAGCCCGAAGCTGATCAGGTCCGAGAGGTTGTCCAGCTCGGCGCCCATCGGGCTGCTGCGCAGCTTGCGCGCCACGAGACCGTCGAACAGGTCGAAGACGGCGGCACACAGCATGAGGATCACCGCGGTCGCGGCCGAGTGCCGCGCCATACCGCTCTCGCCGCTGCCGACGAGGTGCGGGATCAGGATTCCGGTGGTGGTGAAGTACACCGCCATGAAACCGCACGTGGCGTTACCGAGAGTGAGGGTGTCCGCTATCGACAGCCGCAGCGAGAGGGGCATCTCCTCCGCGTCGTCCGCCGTCCCCGAGCCGGGCTCGGTCCCGTCGACCCAGCCCGCCTGTGTGTCGGGATCAATCACGGTCAATGCGAGTCACCCCCGCGGTCGTGACCTGTCCGACTTCGACCCCGGCTTCGACACCCTCCGGGAGGTAGATGTCGACACGCGAGCCGAAGCGGATGAGGCCGATGCGCTCGCCCTGCTCGACCTTGGTGCCCTGGGGGATGTACGGAACGATCCGGCGTGCCACGGCGCCGGCGATCTGGATCATCTCGATGTCACCGAGTTCGGTGTCGAAGTGCCAGACGACGCGCTCGTTGTTCTCGCTCTCCTTGTTGAACGCCGGAACGAAACCGCCGGGCACGTGCTCGACGGAGGTGACCGTGCCGGCGAGCGGGGCACGGTTGACGTGGACGTTCAGCGGGCTCATGAAGATGGCGACACGGGTGCGCCCGTCCTTCCACGGCATGATGCTCTGCACCACACCGTCGGCCGGGGAGATGACCCGTCCCTGGGCGATCTCGCGCTCGGGGTCGCGGAAGAACCACAGCATGCCCGCCGCGAGTGCGGTGGTGGGCACGGCGATGGCCGCGGCACGCCTCGACCGGCGCGCTCGCGCCAGGCTGAGCGCCGCGGTCGCGACGGTCGGGAGGAGCCACGGCGATGCTCCGCGCGCGAGGCGGACGCGGCCGCGAGGTGCAGAGGTTTGGCTGTGGGGCATGGATGACCTTCGTAGCGGATGATGCCGCGCTGGCAACAAGGGGGACGGCGGCTTTCTGGCGATGTTATCTGTTACGGGCCGCAACTGGGAAAGCCAGAAGCCGAGTCGGTCGGCCGGAAGCCTTCGGCAAAGGCTGCCGGAACGTGATCTTCTTCGCGGCCGAACCGACTCAAAAGCCCCATTCAGCCCTGGAACCGGTATTCCTCGAGCAGCCGGCGCCCGATGATCATTTTCTGGATCTCGGCGGTACCTTCGCCGATCAGCAGCATCGGGGCCTCCCGGTAGAGGCGCTCGATCTCGTACTCCTTGGAGAAGCCGTAACCGCCGTGGATCCGGAAGGCGTCCTCGACGACTTCCTTGCAGTACTCGGAGGCGAGGTACTTCGCCATCCCGGCCTCCAGGTCGTTTCGCTCCCCGGAGTCCTTTTTGCGGGCTGCGTTGACCATCATTGCATGCGCGGCCTCGACCTTGGTGGCCATCTCCGCCAGCTTGAACTGGATGGCCTGGTGCTGGGCGATCGGCTTGCCGAAAGTGTGACGTTGCTGGGCGTAGCCGACGCCCAGCTCGAAGGCACGCTGAGCGACGCCGCAGCCACGTGCCGCCACATTGACCCGGCCGACCTCGACTCCGTCCATCATTTGGTAAAACCCTCGGCCGGTGGTTCCCCCGAGTACGCGATCGGCCGGAATGCGCAGTCCGTCCATGATGAGCTCGGTCGTGTCGACGCCCTTGTAGCCCATCTTGTCGATCTTCCCGGGAATGGTGAGGCCCGGCCGCACCTCGCCGAAGCCGGGCTCCTTCTCGACGAGGAAGGTCGTCATCGACTTGTGCGGGGCCGTGCCCTCCGGGTGTCCTTCGTCACTCCGGACCAGAACGGCCACGAGCGTCGACGTTCCGCCGTTCGTCAGCCACATCTTCTGGCCGTTCAGGACGTACTCGTCGCCGTCCTTCACCGCCTTGGACGTGATGGCGGACACGTCCGAGCCGAGTCCCGGCTCGGACATGGAGAACGCGCCCCGGACCTCGCCGGCCGCCATCCGGGGCAGGAAGTGCTCCTTCTGCTCCCGGGTGCCGTGCTGCTTGAGCATGTACGCCACGATGAAGTGCGTGTTGATGATGCCCGAGACGGACATCCAGCCGCGGGCGATCTCCTCCACGCACAACGCGTACGTGAGGAGGGACTCGCCCAGGCCCCCGTACTCCTCGGGGATCATCAGGCCGAAGAGCCCCAGCTCCTTGAGCCCGTCGACGATCTGCTGCGGGTACTCGTCGCGGTGCTCCAGTTCCGTCGCTACCGGAATGATCTCTTTGTCGACGAAGTCGCGGACCGTCGAGAGGATCTCCTGCTGGACGTCGGTCAGACCGGCGGTCTGGGCGAGTCGGGCCATGGCTTACTTCTCCGCCTTCTTCTCGGGCTCGCTGAGCTCCGGCCGGCCCGGCTGCTCGCCGCCGCGCTCCTTGATGTACGTCTCGGTGGGGACCATCACCTTGCGGCGGAACACGCACACGAGCGTGCCGTCCTGCTTGTAGCCCTTGGTCTCGACGTAGACGATCCCGCGGTCGTTCTTCGACCTGGACGGGGTCTTGTCGAGGACGGTCGTCTCGCCGTAGATCGTGTCGCCGTGGAAGGTCGGCGCCACGTGCCGCAGCGACTCGATCTCCAGATTGGCGATGGCCTTGCCCGATACGTCCGGCACGGACATGCCGAGCAGCAGTGAGTAGATGTAGTTGCCCACGACGACGTTCTTCCCGAAGTCCGTCGTCTTCTCCGCATAGTTCGTGTCCATGTGGAGCGGGTGGTGGTTCATGGTCAGGAGGCAGAAGAGGTGGTCGTCGTACTCCGTGACCGTCTTCCCGGGCCAGTGCTTGTAGACCGCCCCGACCTCGAACTCCTCGTACGTGCGTCCGAACTGCATGGTGCTCACGCCTCCGGGGCTTCGAACTTCGAGGTACGGGTCATACCGGCGGCGCGGCCCTTGCCGGAGATGACCAGGGCCATCTTGCGGCTGGCCTCGTCGATCATCTCGTCGCCGAGCATCGCCGAGCCCTTCTTCCCGCCGGCCTCGGACGTGTAGTACTCGTACGCGTCCAGGATCAGCTCGGCGTGGTCGTAGTCCTCCTGGGAGGGGGAGAAGATCTCGTTGGACGCCTCCACCTGGCCCGGGTGCAGCACCCACTTGCCGTCGAAGCCCAGGGCGGCGGCGCGCTGTGCGACCTCGCGGTACCCGTCGATGTTGCGGATCTGGAGGTAGGGGCCGTCGATCGCCTGCAGGTTGTTGGCGCGGGCGGCCATGAGGATCTTCATCAGGATGTAGTGGTAGGCGTCCGCCGGGTAGCCGGGCGGCTGCTCGCCGACGACCAGGGACTTCATGTTGATGGAGGCCATGAAGTCGGCCGGGCCGAAGATGATCGTCTCGACGCGCGGCGACGCCTGGGCGATCGCGTTGACGTTGTTGAGGCCCTGGGCGTTCTCGATCTGCGCCTCGATGCCGATCTTGCCGACCTCGAAGCCCATGGTCTTCTCGATCTGCGTGAGCAGCAGGTCGAGGGCGACGACCTGCTGGGCGTCCTGGACCTTCGGCAGCATGATGCAGTCGAGGTTCTGGCCGGCGCCCTCGACGACCGTGACGACGTCCCGGTAGGTCCACTGGGTCGTCCAGTCGTTCACCCGCACGACGCGGGTCTTGCCCGTCCAGTCGCCCTCGTTGAGGAACTTGACGATGGTGTGCCGGGCCTCCGGCTTGGCCAGCGGGGCACAGGCGTCCTCGAGGTCCAGGAAGACCTGGTCGGCAGGCAGCCCCTGGGCCTTCTCCAGGAAGCGCGGGTTCGAACCGGGCACCGCGAGGCAGGAGCGGCGCGGGCGCAGCCGGTTGACGGGGCTTGTCATGCGGGGACCTCCAGGGGGTCGAGCTTGTTCGCTTGGCGGATCTCGTCGACGATACGGCCGATGATCTCCGTGATGCCGAAGTCCTTCGGGGTGAAGACGGCGGCCACACCCGCACGCCTCAGTTCCTCGGCGTCGCCGTTCGGGATGATCCCGCCGACGACCACCGGGATGTCGGCGGCGCGCGCCTCACGCAGGCGCTCCAGCACGTCCGGCACCAGCTCGGCGTGCGAGCCGGACAGGATCGACAGACCCACGCAGTGCACGTCCTCGGCGAGGGCGGCGGCGACGATCTGCTCGGGCGTGAGCCGGATGCCCTGGTAGACCACCTCGAAGCCCGCGTCGCGCGCGCGTACGGCGATCTGCTCCGCGCCGTTGGAGTGCCCGTCCAGCCCCGGCTTGCCGACCAGCAGCCGCAGCCGGCCCGAGCCGAGCTCGTCGGCGGTGCGGGACACCTTCTCGCGGACCAGGGCGAGCGGCGTGCCCGCCTCGGCGGCGACGGCCACCGGGGCCGACGACACCCCGGTCGGGGCGCGGAACTCGCCGAAGACGTCCCGCAGTGCCCAGGCCCACTCGCCGGTGGTGACGCCGGCGCGGGCGCACTCGACCGTGGCGGCCATCAGGTTGGCGTCGCCCGCGGCCGCGGCCTTGAGCGCGGCCAGGGCGTCCTGGGCGCGGCTCTCGTCCCGGTTGTCGCGCCACTCGTGCAGCTTGGCCACGACCCGGGCCTCGTTCGCGGGGTCGACCGTCATGATCGCGGTGTCGAGGTCCGCGGTGAGCGGGTTGGGCTCGGTCGTCTCGAAGACGTTGACGCCGACGATCTTCTCGTCGCCGGCCTCGATCCGGGCCCGACGCTCGGCGTGCGAGGACACCAGCTGCGACTTCAGGTAGCCGGACTCGACGGCGGCCATGGCGCCGCCCATCTCCTGGATGTGTTCGATCTCGGCGAGCGAGTCCGCCACGAGGGCGTCCACCTTGGCCTCGATCACGTGCGAGCCGGCGAAGATGTCCTCGTACTCCAGCAGGTCGCTCTCGTGGGCGAGGACCTGCTGGATGCGCAGGGACCACTGCTGGTCCCAGGGGCGGGGCAGGCCGAGGGCCTCGTTCCACGCCGGGAGCTGGACCGCGCGGGCGCGGGCGTCCTTGGAGAGCGTCACGGCCAGCATCTCGAGGACGATGCGCTGGACGTTGTTCTCCGGCTGGGCCTCGGTCAGGCCGAGCGAGTTGACCTGGACGCCGTAGCGGAAGCGCCGCTGCTTGGCGTTCTCGATGCCGTAGCGCTCGCTCGTGATCTTCTCCCAGATGCGGCCGAAGGCGCGCATCTTGCACATCTCCTCGATGAAGCGGACGCCCGCGTTCACGAAGAAGGAGATCCGGGCGACGACATCGCCGAACTTCTCCTGCGGTACCTGGCCGGAGTCGCGCACCGCGTCCAGGACGGCTATCGCCGTGGACATCGCGTAGGCGATCTCCTGGACGGGTGTGGCCCCGGCCTCCTGCAGGTGGTAGCTGCAGATGTTGATCGGGTTCCACTTGGGGATGTTCGCCACCGTGTAGGTGATCATGTCGGTGGTCAGACGCAGCGACGGACCGGGCGGGAAGACGTGCGTCCCGCGCGACAGGTACTCCTTGACGATGTCGTTCTGCGTCGTCCCCTGGAGCCGGGTGGCGTCGGCGCCCTGCTCCTCCGCGACCACCTGGTAGAGCGCCAGCAGCCACATGGCGGTGGCGTTGATGGTCATCGAGGTGTTCATCTGCTCCAGGGGGATGTCCTGGAACAGCCGCCGCATGTCACCGAGGTGCGAGACCGGCACCCCGACCCGGCCGACCTCGCCGCGGGCGAGGACGTGGTCGGGGTCGTACCCGGTCTGCGTCGGCAGGTCGAACGCGACCGACAGACCGGTCTGGCCCTTGGCGAGGTTGCGCCGGTACAGCTCGTTGGACGCCTCGGCCGTGGAGTGACCCGCGTACGTGCGCATGAGCCACGGCCGGTCCTTCTGACGCTCTGTCATCTGATGGACCTCTGACTCAGATGTTCCGGAAGCGGTTGATGGCGTCGAGGTTCTCGGCGCGCATCTCCTCGTCGCGCACGCCCAGGCCCTCCTCGGGCGCCAGGCAGAGCACGCCGACCTTGCCCTGGTGCACGTTGCGGTGGACGTCGTGGGCGGCCTGTCCCGTGTCCTCCAGCGAGTACACCTTCGACAGGGTCGGGTGGATCTTGCCCTTGGCGATGAGGCGGTTGGCCTCCCAGGCCTCGCGGTAGTTGGCGAAGTGGGAGCCGATGATGCGCTTCAGCGACATCCACAGGTAGCGGTTGTCGTACTCGTGCATGTAGCCGGAGGTGGAGGCGCAGGTGGTGATGGTGCCGCCCTTGCGGGTGACGTAGACGCTCGCGCCGAAGGTCTCGCGGCCGGGGTGCTCGAAGACGATGTCGATGTCCTCGCCGCCGGTGAGTTCGCGGATGCGCTTGCCGAAGCGCTTCCACTCCTTCGGGTCCTGGGTCTGCTCGTCCTTCCAGAAGCGGTAGCCCTCGGCGTTGCGGTCGATGATGGCGTCGGCACCCATGGCCCGGCAGATGTCCGCCTTCTGCTCGCTGGAGACGACGCAGATCGGGTTGGCGCCGCCGGCCAGCGCGAACTGGGTGGCGTACGAGCCGAGGCCGCCGCTGGCACCCCAGATCAGGACGTTGTCGCCCTGCTTCATCGCCGCGCCGTTCCGCGAGACGAGCTGGCGGTAGGCGGTCGAGTTGACCAGGCCCGGTGCGGCGGCCTCCTCCCAGCTGAGGTGCTTGGGCTTCGGCATCAGCTGGTTCGACTTCACCAGCGCGATCTCGGCGAGGCCGCCGAAGTTGGTCTCGAAGCCCCAGATGCGCTGCTCGGGGTCGAGCATCGTGTCGTTGTGGCCGTCCGAGGACTCCAGCTCGACGGAGAGGCAGTGCGCGACGACCTCGTCGCCGGGGTTCCAGGCGTTGACGCCCGGGCCGGTGCGCAGCACGACGCCCGCGAGGTCCGAGCCGATGATGTGGTAGGGCAGGTCGTGGCGCTTGGTGAGCTCGGAGAGCCGGCCGTAGCGCTCCAGGAAGCCGAAGGTCGACAGAGGCTCGAAGATCGAGGTCCACACGGAGTTGTAGTTCACCGAGCTGGCCATCACGGCCACCAGGGCCTCACCGGGTCCGAGCTCGGGGACCGGGACCTCGTCGAGGTGCAGGGACTTGCGCGGGTCCTTCTCGCGCGTGGTGAGTCCCGCGAACATCTCGGTCTCGTCCTTGTGCACGGTGACCGCCCGGTACGACTCGGGGAGCGGCAGTGCGGCGAAGTCGGCGGACGTGGAGTCCGGCGACTGGATCGCGTCCAGGATTTCCTTCACGGTGTGCCTCCGGCGAATGGTGTCCCCCCGGCCCGGAGCCGGGGGAGGCGTCTCGCGGACGAGAGCGCTGAGGGGAACGTCGGGGAGTGCTGCTTCTGTGGAGGTGTGCCGTCGGTTCGGCGGGTGGTGCTGGCAGCGCTGGTGTGCGCGGGAGGTTGCCTGTGACGCAGGCGTCCGGGCGCGCGAGCCGTGGGGCTTGCGGGGACAGCCGGCGTACGAGAGTTCTCTGCACGCCGGCCGCCCGGACAACTTCAACGTATGGCACGCCGTGCCAGCTCGCAAGACACTGCGTGCCAACAATTTCACTCACATGCAATCTCCGTGTCACACATGAGCGATGATCGATCGAATTCGGGGCTGACCTGCGTAAACGGCCCTCCCGACAGGTGTTGCGGTTGCGCGGAGTGCCTGTCCGTGTCCGCTCGGTGGCCGCGGTGTGGTCTATGTCATGGACGCGCCCCTGGCTCCGGTGTCGCCCTCGGGTTCCCGGCCGGACCCGCGGCGGCCCTCGCCGGGATCCGTCCGGTGATGGCCGGCCGGGGAGCGCACAGGTGGTGATGCGGGGTCACGGGGACGGCCTCGGGCGCCGCCGGACTGCGGAACTCGTGCCGCTCGCAGCCGTGTTCGTGGAGGACGGGCCGGCGGTCGCGTCCCGCATGCCGCAGCCGTCCGGCGGGCCCGGCCGGTTCGCGTCGGCGAGCCCCCGCGCGGTCGGCGCGCCGTGTCCCGGTTCCCGCGCGGCGTGAGCGCGCCGGGCCGTCCGCGGTCGGCGGGCCGGGATCAGGCCGGCGCAAGGAGCCCGGCGTCCCGGAGCCGGGCGTCCCGGAGCCGGAGGAACCGTACGCCCCGGAGGGCAGCGGCACGGCCGGGCCGCCCGGCGCGACGCCGTCAGCGGCGGCGCAGCGCTTCCTCGATCGTGCGCATCACCTCGGGCAGCGGGGCGTCCGTGCGGGCCACCGCGACCAGGACCTCGTCGCCCGTCCGCACCTGCGCGGCGGCGGGGGCGCGTTCCGCCCCGGCGCGGCCCGCGCCGATACCGGAGCCGAACGTCTCGCGGACGATGGCGAAGGCGTGGTCGAGCTGGGCCTCCACATCGCCCTGGCCGCCCGCCCGCAGCCAGCGCCTCAGCACATGGTTGTGCGCGGTGACCACCGCGGACGCCGCGACTTCGGCGAGCAGCGGGTCGTCGTTGCCGTAGTGGTGGTCGCGCTCGTCGAAGTGGCCCAGCAGATAGCGGGTGAAGAGCCGCTCGTAGCGGGCCACCGAGGCGATCTCCCGCTCCCGCAGCGTCGGTACCTCGCGGGTCAGGCGGTACCGCTCGACGGACACCGCGGGAGACGCCGCGTACATCTTCATGACTTCCTTGATGCCCCGGCACACCGTGTCGAGCGGGTGCTCATGGGCCGGAGCGGCGTTCAGCACGGCCTCGGCCCGCACGAGCGTGTCGTCGTGGTCGGGGAAGATCGCCTCTTCCTTGGAGCGGAAGTGCCGGAAGAAGGTGCGCCGGGCGACCCCGGCCGCCGCCGCGATCTCGTCGACGGTCGTCGCCTCGTACCCCTTGGTCGCGAACAGCTCCATCGCGGCCGCCGCCAGTTCCCGGCGCATCTTGAGCCGCTGGGCGGCGGCGCGGCTGCCCGCGGCGCTCTCGGGGGCGTCGGACGTCGCGGGCGCGGCGGAGTTCCGGGTGGTGCGTCGGTGGGCGTCAGCGGGCTGGGACATGCCCTGAACGTACTGCATCCGCGCAGGGGGTTGCGCCTCCAGGGGAGGGCTGCCCGCTCCGTCCAGCAGCCCGCCCCAGGCCGGGCGGCCGGCACCGGGGTCCGCGGCGTCGCGGGCCGACGGTTGCCGCCCGGCTGCGTCGTCGTCGCGCGCAGCGAGTCCCCCAAGGCCCTTCGGGCCCGGGAGGGGCCCCCGGCGCTCTCCTCCTCCGCCTTGCCGGGCTCGGCCCTCGACCCGCTCGCCGACCCGGGCTCCCCGCCGTCGGCCGCCCGCTCCGTTCGCGCGGCCGGAATCAGCGCCGGGCATATTCGCGGAAGCCGCGGCCCGTCTTGCGGCCCAGGCAGCCCGCGGCCACGAGGTGCTCGAGCAGCGGCGCCGGGGCCAGACCCGGGTCACGGAACTCCCGGTGCAGCACCTTCTCGATGGCGAGGGAGACGTCGAGACCGACCACGTCGAGCAGTTCGAAGGGCCCCATCGGGTATCCGCCGCCGAGCTTCATCGCCGCGTCGATGTCGTCGAGGGTCGCGTAGTGCTCCTCCACCATCTTGATCGCGTTGTTCAGGTACGGGAACAGCAGGGCGTTCACGATGAAGCCGGCGCGGTCGCCGCAGTCGACGGCGTGCTTCCTGATCCTCGCCGTCACCCCGCGAACCGTGGCGTGGACGTCGTCCGAGGTCAGGACCGTACGGACCACCTCGACGAGCTTCATCGCCGGGGCCGGGTTGAAGAAGTGCATCCCGATGACGTCCTGGGGCCGCGAGGTGGCCCGGGCGCAGGCGACCACGGGCAGTGAGGACGTCGTGGTGGCGAGGACCGCGCCCGGCTTGCAGACCTTGTCGAGCGTCGCGAACAGCTGCTGCTTGACCTCGAGGTCCTCGGCGACCGCCTCCAGCGCCAGATCGACCTCGGCGAAGGCGTCCAGCGACCCGGCCGGAGTGATCCGCGCCAGCGTCTCGTCCCGGGCCTCGGCCGTCAGCCGCCCCTTGTCGACGGAGCGCGAAAGCGACTTGGCGATACGGGACTTGGCGGTCTCCGCCTTCTCCTGGCTGCGGGCGGCGAGGACCACGTCGTAACCGGCCTTCGCGAAGACCTCCGCGATCCCGCTGGCCATCGTGCCGGAACCGGCCACGCCGACCGAGCTCACCGGGCGGCCGCCGGCGGACTGTGCGGTCTCCAGCGGGGTCAGCGCGTCGCGGACGACCGTGCCGCTGTCCGGGGCCTCGTAGGTGTAGAAGCCGCGGCCCGACTTGCGGCCGGTCAGTCCCGCCTCGCTGAGCTGCTTCAGGATCGGCGCGGGAGCGTGCAGCCGGTCGTGGGACTCGGCGTACATGGCATCGAGGACGGTGCGGGCCGTGTCGATGCCGATCAGGTCGAGCAGCGCCAGCGGGCCCATCGGCAGCCCGCAGCCCAGCTTCATCGCGGCGTCGATGTCCTCGCGGGAGGCGTACTTCGCCTCGTACATGGCGGCGGCCTGGTTGAGGTAGCCGAAGAGCAGCCCGTCCGCGACGAATCCGGGACGGTCGCCGACGGCGACCGGCTCCTTGCCGAGGTCGTGGGCGAGCGCGGTGACGGCCTCCACGGCCTGCGGGGCGGTCAGCACCGAGGAGACCACCTCGACCAGGCGCATCGCGGGCGCCGGGTTGAAGAAGTGCATGCCGAGAACCCGCTCGGGGTGCGCCGAGTCGGCGGCGAGCCGGGTCACGGACAGCGCGTTGGTGCCGGTGGCGAGGATCGCCCCGGGGCGGACGACGGCGTCGAGCTCCCGGAAGACCTGCTGCTTCAGCTCGTACGACTCGGGCACGACCTCGATCACGAGGTCGGCCTCGGCCGCCGCCTGGAGGTCGGAGAAGGTACGGAAACGGGCCAGGACGTTCCGCCGCTCCTCCTCGGTGAGGCGCTCGCGCTGCACGGCGCGTGCGGTGGACGCTTCGAGGGCGGCGACGGCGTGGCGCGCGGCGGTCTCGCTGACGTCGATGCCGATGACCTCACGCCCGGCCCGGGCGAGCACCTCGGCGATACCGGTGCCCATGGTGCCGAGACCGACGACGGCAATGGTGGAGAGAGGGGTGTCCATCACGGGACTCCAGGAGTGAGTGACGACTGAGGGAGGGCGTACGTGCCGCAGGGCGCCGAAGGCGGTCCGCGTCCGCGGACCGGAGGGGCGCGCGGCACGCGCAGAGTGCGTGTCGCGATGAAGGTGGCGACGGACCCTGTCCCGGAGTCACGCCGTACTGAACTGCCGAACCGACCGACTCTCCCGGGCCGTGGGGCCGGGGAGTCACCCCCGAGCGGCTGCGTCACCAGGCCGCCGAGAGCAGAGCGGGTGTTGCCCGCTCACATGAGATTAACTCGCGGGTAACGAGCGCGCCAGCCCTGCGCGGATGTGATCTGCGCCGCCACCGGGCGAACCGCGCCAGGCGGAACGACGGGCCGCGTTCGTGGACGGCCGGCTACCGGGCCGGTCCGCGGTTCCGGTGCCTTCAGGGCGTGCGGCGTGCGCTGTCCCGATCCCCCCGGGGCGGGGGTGCGGGGTGGCCGTGGGCCCCGGCGCGCGGGCCGCTGCCCGGGGAGGGGGCGGGCCTGCGGCCGGGTCCGCGCCGGGTGACGGCGGGGCCGCGTCGCACGGGTGAGCGGGTCTACGGCCGGGTCGGCAATCCCCGGCGGACCGGGTCGATCGCGCGGCCGCGTCCGCCCGGGGTGGCGATCCGCGAAGAGCCCCACCGGCCGCGGGCGCGGGCCCTAGGCTGCTCGCATGGACGCGGATCTCGAGGATCTTGCCCGCCGCACACGCCGCGAGCTGACCGGGCCGGCGGACGACGAACTGCACAGGCGGCTGACCGCGATAGCGGATCCCGACGCCCTGGCCACCGCGCTGACCCAGACCCAGCTGCCGCTGTGGGCGCGGGAGATAGCCGCATTCCGACTCGGCTGTGCCGGCGACCGCCGTTCCTTCGAACCGCTCGTGCTGCTGCTCAACCACCGGGATCCGGAACGCTGCCTCTCCGCCTCCCGCGCTCTGAGCAGGCTCGGCGATCCCCGTACCGCGGCGGCCGCCGCCGCCCTCGCGACCAACGAACTGCGCGTCGCCTACGCCCTCGTCCCCGTACGGCTCCTCACCACCCTGCGCGCACCCGAGTCCGCGCCGGCGCTCATCACCACCCTGGGCCGGAGACTCGCCCCCGGCGACCCGCACTGGCGCGTCGCCCTCGCCTGCGTGGAGGGGCTCGGAGCACTCGCCGACGAGCGCGCCCGTCCGGTCCTGGAGTCCGCGCTGGCTCACCCCCGACTGTCCGCCGCCGCCTCCGCGGCACTCAGCCGCCTGCGGTAACGCAACTCGGGCACGGCGACACCGGCCACTTCGAACGACTCCTCCGCCCCGTCGGCCAGGAATCCCGCCCTCTCGTAGAAACGGCGCGCCCGCCGGTTCTCCCGGAGCACCCACGGCAGCAGCGCCTGCCTGCCGTCCGACTCGGCCCGGGCCGTCAGGGCATCCAGCAGCGCCCGGCCCACGCCCGTGCCGATCCGGTCCGGCCGGACGTAGAGCGCGTACACCTCGCCGTCGGCGGTCGTCGTGCCCTCGTCGCGGTACGGCCCGCAGCACCCCCAGCCGGCCACCGCGCCGGCGGACTCCGCGACCAGGTGCACCACGCCGGCGCCCTCGGCGGCGGCCAGACGGGCCCGGTGCCGCTCGGCGTCGTCCGCCTCGTCCATGGCGTCGAGGTACGACCGCGGCATGAGCCTGGCCTAGGCGTGCCGCCAGCCGCCGACCCGGACGGCGGCGACCGCCTCGCAGTCGGCTTCCGACATCTCCCTGACGAAAATCCCCGTGTGGCCCACCGGCCCCGGGGCGCTGCCGCGGCCGGTGGCGAGGGGAGGGATGCGGCCCGCGTTCACGGGCCCCATCCTGGCGCACGCCACCGACAGCGCGCCACCGGGATTTCCCGCCGGCGATGCCGGGCCCGACCACCCGGTATCGCCGGGCGCGAACCGGGCGACGCGCTGTCGGACCGGTACGTCAGTTGCGGTGACCGAGGATCCGGTGCAGCGCGGCACCGGCCCTGTCCGCATCCGGCAGGCCCTTGCGCAACCCCGGCTTCAGCGGCTTCGGCTCCTTCCCCGTCGCGCAGAACGCGTCCGCCTCGCCCGTGGCCGCGGCCGGAGGGAGCTTCCCGGTGGCCAGGTAGTCCGTCACATGGCGGTCCATGCAGGCGTTCCCGCTCAGCGAGGTCGCGTGGTTGCCGCCACCCTGCTCGACGACGAGCCGGGAGCCCCGCAGTGCGCGGTGGACGGTGACGGCCCCCTCGTACGGGGTCGCCGCGTCGTCCGTGGCCTGGAGGATCAGCACCGGCGGCACCTTGTCGTTGGTGACGTCCGTCCGGTCGAGTGGTGCCACGGGCCAGAACAGACACGGGGCGTTGTACCAGGCATTGTTCCAGGTGGAGAACGGGGCCTTGGCGTGGGCAGCCCGGTTGTCCAGGAGCCAGGTGCCCCAGTTCCGGGGCCAGGCGGCGTCCCTGCACTGCACCGCCGCGTAGACGGAGTAGGCGTTCTCGCCCTTCTTGTCGACCGCGGCGAAGGTCCGGTACACCTCCAGCAGCGGCCCGGTGTCCCGGCCGCGGGCGAATGCCGCGAACGCGTCCGCGAGGTACGGCCAGAAGCCGTTGTAGTAGCCGCCCGGCAGGAAGGTGTCCTCGAGTTCGGCCGGACCGACCTCGCCCCCCACGGGCGCCTTGGCGAGGGAGGCGCGCATCGCGTACCACGCGGCCTCCACCCGCGCCGGGTCGCTGCCGAGCCGGTACGTCGTGTGGTGCTTCGCCACCCAGGCGGTGAACGCCTTGTGGCGCGCGTCGAATCCAAGGTTCTGGGCCAGGTTGGCGCGGTACCAGACCTTGTCCGGGGCGACCACGGAGTCGAGCACCGCGCGTCGCACGCGCCCGGGGAAGTGCTTGGCGTACACGGCCCCGAGGTAGGTGCCGTAGGAGTACCCGAGATAGTTGATCCTGGCGGCCCCCAGGGCCTGCCGGACGAGGTCGAGGTCCTTCGCCATGCTGACCGTGCTCATGTGGGGCAGCAGTTCGGCGTGCCGGGTCGCACAGCCCAGGGCGAAGGATCGGGCCCTGGAGAGATTCGCCAGCTCGGTCTTCCGGTCCAGCGGCAGCGAGTCGGGGCGTACCGGCTCGAAGTGCCCGGGACGGCAGTCGAGCGCCGGACGCGACCTGCCCACCCCGCGGGGGTCGAAGCCGATCACGTCGTACTGCGCAGCCAGACCGGCGGGCAGCGAGGCGGCGACGAACCCGGCGGTCTTCAGCCCGGAGGCGCCCGGACCGCCCGGGTTGACCAGCAGCGGCCCCTGGAACGTCTTCGCCGTGTGCCGGATCCGCGACAGCGCGAGCGTGATCTTCGTACCCTGCGGCTCGTCGTGGTCCAGCGGCACCTGGAGCGAGGCGCATTCGAGCCTCGGGTGCTCCTCGGTCGCGCAGCCGGCCCATTTCAGCGCCGCGGCGTGCGGGGCCACGGGGCCCGCGGTCGCGGCGGACGGCGCACCGGTCACCAGTCCGGCCACCGTCGCCCCCATGGCGACCAGCACTCCTGCCCGTCTCTTCACATGTCCTCCCGGGATGGCGGGGCGCGCCCGGGCGGCAGAGCCCCGGGGCAGATTTCCCCGATATCAACCGGTGAGGCATTATTCGCTGGGAAACGACCCGTTTGGTGAGTATCTGCTCGGCTCTGGGTGGACCGGACGGGCGTCGGGTCGGGCACGCTGCGGGCGTCGGGTGTGTCCCGGGCGGTGTTCAGAGCAGGGTGAGCTGGGTGGCGCGGGCTCGGCGAGGGAGGGCTCCGCCGGGGGCGGGATGCGCCTCGGCCCGCCCCGCCGTGCCGGTCCGATGCCGAACTCCGCCGCCGGCTCGTGCACATGACGGGTGATGCGCCGCTGGTACCACTTGGGGGCGTAGGCGCCCTCCGCGTAGAGCCGTTCGCAGCGGCGCACCAGGTGCGGGTGGTCCCGTGCCAGCCAGGCCGTGAACCACTCGCGCGCGCCGGGCCGCAGATGCAGCACCAGCGGGGTCACGGACGTCGCCCCCGCCGCGGCGACCGCCCGTACGGTCGCGCGCAGCTGGTCCGGGTGGTCGCCGAGGAAGGGGATCACCGGTGCCATCAGCACCGCGCAGTCGACGCCGTGGTCCGCGAGCGTCCGGACCGCATCGAGCCGCCGCTCCGGTGCCGGTGTTGTCGTTCCTGCAGGGGGAGACCTGGGCGCGGCTGGAGTGTCGCTCGTCATCTGCGGCACCTACGGCTACCCACGCATCCACCAGGTGATCCCGGCGGCTCCGTGGACCTCGATTCCCTGGACGAGCTGACCGACACTGAGGAACCAGAGCCGTGGGACGCACCACGGGCGCCGATGCGCTGGCCGCCCGCACTTCGTGGCTGTGAGGCAGCGCGAAGGCCGTCGCGCAGGAACTCGGCGTCACCGCCGATTCCGTGAACCGCTACTGGCGCGGCGCCCGCAAGCACGCCCGCGCCGACATCGCCGCGGGGATCGACGAAGCGGTGCGGGCCCGCTGGCAGCCGCAGGTGCGCAGGCGCCGACAGCGCCAGGCCGCAACCACCGGCGGGATCACGGTGGAGACGAGGGCCCGTTTCGGGTACACCGGGCCGGTCGGCACGACCGACGACGGACGCTTCCGGCGGCTCGCCGGGCACCTTCCCTCTGCGTACGCGCAACGCCTGTTCGACGCCCGCAACACAGGCGCCAGCGACCAGGAGACGCGGGGGCTCATCGTCACGCAGGCGGCAGTCACGGGGTGAAGGGGACCCCCGCGCGGCAGATCACGTTGGCGTAGAAGGTGTCCTCACCCGTCCGTACGGCGAACTTGACGTCCCGGACCCTGGCCTTGAACTCGTCGTGGTCGACGAGTTCGGGGTCGAGCCCGAAGGAGCGCAGGCCGGTGTGGACGGTGAGGTTGACCTCGCGGACCTTGTCGGTCACCCAACTGTGCTCGACAACGATCTCGTGGAGCACGGTCTGGACGACGTCCAGGAACGGGGAGCGGCCGTACCGGTAGCCGAGATCCACGACGGGGGTGTCGGGTGCCAGGGGGAGCCCGGCGTCGCTGATCACGAAGGTGTCGGTGTGGCGGAGACCGGCGATCAGCCCGGCCAGCTCGCGGTGGATGATGCCGCTGCGTTGCACGGGTTCAGTCCTCTTCGGTAGGGGGAGTGGTGGGGGTGAGGGCGCGCAGCGTGGCCAGGTCGGCGTGCTGTTGGGGCGCGCCGGAGACGTACGGCCAGGGAGCCCGCGGCGATGCCCAGGCGGGCGGCGTCCAGGAGCGAGTCACCGGCGGCGAGCCGGGCGGCGAGCACCCCGGCGAAGGCGTCACCGGCGCCCGTGGTGTCCACGACGGTCGCGGGGACGGCCGGGAGCGCGGTGGAGAGGCCGTCGGCGTCGGTGACGACCGCGCCCGCCTCGCCCAGGGTGGTGACCACGGCCTTGGCACCACGGGCGCGCAGCGCGTCGTGAGCCTTCCGCGCGGCCGCGGCCTCCGGCGTACCCTCCGCCCCCTCCGTCTCCAACTGCCCTGACACCACCGCCTGTTCGTGCTCGTTCACGATGAGCACGTCACAGCGGGCGATCAGGTCGTCGGGGAGTTCGGCGGCAGGCGCGGCGTTGAGGAGGAACCGGCCCCGGCAGGTGTCCGCCGCGCGTCGTACGATGTCCAGCGGGATCTCCAACTGGGCCAGTACGACGGCCGCTTGAGCCCCGAGGCCCTCGGTGGGGTCGCCCTCGGACGGCCACTGGTGGTTGGCTCCGGCGACCACCACGATGGTGTTGTCCCCGGCCGCCGTGGTGATCCACGCGGTACCGGTCTCGGCGCCGGGCACCGTGGTCACCGCCTCGACGTCCACTCCGCCGGCGACCAGCCGGGCACGGGCCCGGTCCGCCTCGGCGTCCTCGCCCACCCGGGCGATCATCGCCGTACGAACGCCTCCGGAGGCCGCCGCAGCCGCCTGGTTGGCGCCCTTGCCGCCGAGGGTGACGTACGCGGTACGGCCGAGGAGGGTCTCGCCGGGGGAGGGGAAGGCGTCGGCGACGACGACGTGGTCGATGTTCACCGAGCCGATCACCACGACGAGGGGTGACGTACCCGTCAGGGGCTCGGGTGCGGGGGCGGATGAGGGACCGGCCTCAGGCATGCGCGTCCCCATGCACGGCCCCGGTGATCAGCCCGACCAGCTCGTCACCCGTGGTGGCAGAGACGGCCCGCCGCGCGGCAGTCTGGCCTCGGCGCAGTACGTACGCGGTGTCGGCGACCCGGAGCACCTGCGCCATGTCGTGGCTGATCAGCAGCACGGTCACCGACGCCTCGCGGAGCCGGTCGATGAGCTCCTCCACGGCCGCCGTCTCCCGGACGCCCAGCGCAGCGGTCGGCTCGTCCATGATGACCAGGGTGCGGCCCCAGTTGGCCGCGCGGGCGATGGCGATGCACTGCCGCTGACCGCCCGACATCCGCCGTACGGTGGCCCGTACGTTCGGGACGTTCACGTCCAGCCGGGACAGGATGGCGCGGCTCTGGGCGATCATGGACTTCTTGTCCAGCACCCGGAACGGGCCGAAGCCTCTGGTCAGCTCGTGGTTGAGGTAGAGGTTCTGCCAGACCGGGAGGTCCTCGATGAGGCCGAGGGTCTGGTACACCGTCTCGATGCCCAACTGCCGGGCGTCGTCGGGGGAGTGGAACCGGATATGCTCGCCCCGGAAGCGGATCTCGCCGGCGTCCGGCGGGTGCACACCGGTCAGACAGCGCACCAGCGTGGACTTGCCCGCGCCGTTGTCGCCGAGCAGCGCGGTGACCTCGCCGGGAGCCAGCTTCAGGTTCACGCCCTGGAGCGCGTGGACCGCGCCGAAGGACTTGCGCAGCCCGGTGATCTCCACGAGCGGGGAGATGACTTGACTGGCCGAGGCGGCGTTCTGGCTGGCCGGGGCGGCGGCGGATGTGCCCGTCGCACGGGCCGGAGTGTCCGTCATGGCTGGCTTCTCCTACTTCTGGAACCGGGAGATGAAGGCCGCGCCGAGTACGACGGAGCCGACCGCGACGGGCTGGTAGTACTGCGAGATGCCGACCAGGGTGAAACCGTTGATGAGGCTCTGGAGCAGCAACGCGCCGGTCACCGTGCCGAGCACGGAGGCCTTCCCGCCGAACAGGCTGGACCCGCCGAGGACCACCGCCGCGATGGAGCTGAGCAGCAGGTCGGTCTGGAGGCTGGGGTCGGCGCCGCCCGTGCGGGCCACGAACAGCACGGCCGCGACCCCGCAGGCCAGCCCGGAACTCGCGTACGCGATCAGCCGGATACGGTCGACGTGGATGCCCACACCCCGCGCGGCCTCGATGTTGCCGCCGGTCGACAGCAGATAGGTGCCGGTACGGGTGCGGTAGAGAAGGAAGCCCACCAGCGCGGCCACCGCGAAGGCCAGTACCCAGAACCAGCGCAGCGGGCCGATGCCGTTGATCGCCAGACCGCGCAGGAAGTCCGAGTTCACGGGGACGGTGTTGCCGCTGGTCAACAGCAGGGTGAGACCGCTGACCACGGAGAGCGAGCCGAGGGTGACGATGAAGTCGGTCATGTTCAGCCGGGCCACCAGCAGACCGTTCACCACGCCTGCCGCCAGCCCGGCCAGCAGGGCCAGGCCGACGGAGACGGTCAGTCCCCAGCCACTGGTGTAGGCGTACCCGAGGACCGCCGCCGACCAGGGCAGGTTGGAGCCCACCGAGAGGTCGATACCGGCGACGGTGACCACCAGCTGCTGGCCCATGGCGAGGACCAGCAGGATCGAGGCGGACACCAGCAGGTCGCTGATGTTGGACGTGGTGAGGAAGTCGGGCGTGGCGATGAAGAAGACGAGGAACACCACGCCCAGCCCGATCGGGGCGGCGAACCGTGCCGCCGCCGCGAACGAGAAGTCCAGGCCGAGCCGTCCCGGCGCCAGGGTGTCAGCCATGATCAGCTCACTTCCCGGCCGAGGTGAGCGGGTTGTCGAACGGGACGAACGGCTGAGGGAAGGAGCTGATCGCCTTGTCCACGTTGCTGGAGTCGATCAGGGCGATCGGGGCGACGATCCGGGTGGGCACCTTCTTCTTGGCGACCAGGTTGATGCAGGCCTGCACGGCCAACTGGCCCTCGGCGTAAGGGTACTGGGAGATCGTGCCGCTGAGGGTGCCCGCCTTGACCGCCTTCAGTGCGGCGGTGATGCCGTCCACCGAGATGATGGAGACCTTGCCGGTCAGACCGGCGTTGCGGACCGCCTGCGCGGCGCCCAGACCCATGGTGTCGTTGGCGGCGAATATACCGGTGATCTTCGGGTGGGCCTTGAGGATGGCCTCGGTGACCGTCTGCGCCTTGGCCTGGTCGTAGTCGGCGGGTTGGGTGGCGACGATGTCCAGCTTGCCCGCGACCTTCTCCGAGAAGCCCTTCTGACGGTTGATGCCGTTCTGCTCACCGGCGATGCCCTGGAGGAGGGCCACCTCGCCCTTGCCGCCCATGAGCTTCAGCAGGGCCTCGCCCGCCTGCTCACCCGCCGCCAGGTTGTCCGAGCCGATGAACGAGGCGTACGACACCCCGGCCTGCTTGGAGGCCTTCGCGTCGATCTGGGTGTCCAGGTTGAGGATCGGGATCTTCTTCTGGGCGACCGGGACGAGCGGGGTGATCACGTTGGTGGCGTTGACCGGTACGACGCCGAAGCAATTGTAGTCCTGGCCCGCGAGGGTGGAGATCTTGGCGTTCTCACCCGTGCTGTCGGTCTCCGACGCGCCCGCCTGGACCTCCACCTTGACGCCCTGCTTCTTGCCCTCGGCTATCGCGCCGTCGCGCAGCGCCGCCCAGTAGGGGTTGGTGAAGTTCCGGGTGACGATGGCGATCTTCGCCTCGCCCGACTTGCTTTCGCTGCCGGAGCTGTCCCCGCCCCGGCCGCAACCGGCCACCACCAGCAGCATCGTCGCGGCGGCGGCGACAGCGGTGGCGGAACGGACTCTGCGTGCGGTGCGGTTGGCGGTGGCGCCGGAGTTGGCGGTGACGTTGGTGCTCATGGGTGTGCCTTTCGTCGCGTCATTGCGTAAAAACGGGGTGGGGGCGGCGCGGGGGGGTGGCCCGGACTCCGAGGCCGGGGGAGGCTGGGTCGGAGTCCGGGAGTCCGGGAGTCCGGGAGTCCGTAAGTCTGGGACCGGGGGCCGAGTTTGGGGTCGGGGCCAGGTGAGCCGGGGCCCACGGTGAGTTCGTAGTCCGTCGTACGGGTCAGGCGGTCGTACGAGTCGTACGCGGCGTACTTGTCGGGCATTTCGCCCCGAGCCGGGCGCCATGACCGGTCGCCCGCTCTAACCGCTCGCCCGCCGTCGCTATAAGCGCTTACCGATCATCGAATCGCCCCCGGCGGGGTCCGGGCAGCCGCAGGAGCCGCGGGCGATCAGGGTGGTGGGGTGGGTGATGCGCTGTACCGGGAGGGCCGGGTCGGCGATCTTGGCCAGGAGCCACTCGACGGCCGAGCGGCCCAGCTCGTCGAAGGGCTGCCGCATGGTGGTGAGCGCGGGCACCGTGTACTCGCTGCCGTCGATACCGTCGAAGGCGCAGACCGCCACGTCGTCGGGGACACGCAGCCCCAGTTCGGCGGCGGCGCGCAGGACGCCGATGGCCTGCTCGTCACTCGCCACGAAGAGCGCGTCCGGATGTGCCGCGTCCGCGAGCATCCGCCGGCCGGCCCGGTACCCGTCGGCCCGTCCGAACGGCACATGCGTCAGCGGCGCGTTCCCTGGATCCCGCCCGGCCTCGACGAGGGCCCGGCGCCAGCCCGCGACCCGGTCGACCGTCGGGTGCACGCCCTCCAGCCCGGCGATGCACCCGATCCGCTCCCGGCCGTGACCGAGCAGATGGGAGGTGGCCTGGTACGCGCCGCCCTCGTTGTCGGTGAGCACCCGGGTCGCCCCCGGCAGCTCCAACTCGCGGTCGAGCACCAGCCGGGGCACGGTCGTCTGGTCGGACAGCCCCGCGACCCAGCTGTGCGGGCCGTGGATCGGGACCACGATGAGCCCGTCCACCCGCCGGTCGAGCAGGGTCCGGATGTACGTCGCCTCACGGGCGTCGTCACCCATCGCGTTGCCCAGCAGCATCGTGTAGCCGGAGGCGAAGCCGACATCCTCGATGACGCGGGCCAGCTCGGCGAAGAAGGGGTTGGAATTGTCGGGCACGACCAGCCCGAAGGTCATGGTCCGCGAGGTCTTCAGGGACCGGGCCACCGCGTTGGGGCGGTAGCCGAGCTCGTCTATCGCCGCGAGGATCCGCTCACGGGTGGCGGGGGCGACCTTGCGGGGGCCGTTGTTGAGGACGTAGCTGACCAGGGCCTCGGAGGTGCCTGCCAGGCGCGCCACGTCGCGGCGAGTTGCCATCAGACCCTCCTTGGGCTCGGGCTGCGCTTTGTAAGTATCAACTCGTGTTGTCAACACGAGTTGATCCGGTTGCGTTGGATGAATATCGACCCCTGGCCCGCCGATGCGCAAGAGGTTGTTCGAAATCCTTTGGTAACGAGTTCGAAACCTTCCTTTGCAGGTGAAACCCGGGCGGGACCTTGATCATCACCTCGGTGATCACCTGATCATCGCGGCGGGATGAAATCCGCCGCCCCCGCGTTGGTGGCTTCCTGAGGACCACAACCAGGAGGTCACCGGCGTAGCAGCGCAACAAGGGGAGGCGCCCATAGCGGGCGGGACGGGCTGGGCGCGCAGGCTCGGCGGTGGACGTCCGCGTCGAGCACGAGATCCACGAGGCGTTGAGGCAGGTCATGGAGGGCCGCACCACCCTCCGCATCGCCCACCGCCGCTCCGCCCTGTACCGGCGCGGACTCCGGGGCCCGGGCCACCGGCTCGCGCGCCTTGGGTCCTTGAAGGCGGCCTTCTTCACCAGCACGTACGGTGGAGGGCTTCGTGCAGCGGGACGACCCACTCCCGCATCAGCTCCCGCCTCTCACGGGTCAGCCACCCGTAGGCGAGCCGGCTGGAAGGGGTTCGCCGCTCATCTGACGGAGACGTGTGCTGCCGACGGCCTCGACATGATCACGGATGAGGTTGGCGAGGAGGTTCCTCGAGGGCTGGGTGGCCCAGGCTGCGGTCGGGTGGGCGGTGACGCCGAGGATGTGCACGGTGCGGGGTGCCGACCTCCATGACCACGAAGGCGTACAGCCTGGTCAGCGTGGCGGTGCCCGCGTGGAAGAAGTCGGCGGCGAGCAGGCCGGAGGCCTGGGTGCGTACGAACTCGCGCCAGGTCGGGGCGCCGCGGCTTCGTCTGGGTGCGGGGCCGAGGCCCGCGCTGCGCAGGATGCGTCGGATGGTGGAGGCGCCGACGCGGTGGCCCAGGCGTCGCAGCTCGCCCTGGATACGGGTTGAGCCCCAGGTCGGGTTCTCGCGGGCCAGGCGCAGGATCAGGGTGGTGAGTTTCTCGGAGGTCGGCGGGCGGCCGGTCCGTGCTGGTTCCTGCTTCCACTTCCAGCGCAGTAGTCGCCGGTGCCAGGTGAGCAGGGTGGCGGGTGTGAACAGGCGGTGTCGGCGCAGCCGGGAGGGTAGGTGTCGGGCGAGGGCGGCGAGCACTGCGCGGTCCGGCCAGGTGAGGTGTGGCCGGGCGCCGAGCCGGCGGCGCAGCAGCGCGTTCTCGTGGCGCAGCGCGAGCAGCTCGGCGTCCTTGGTCTGCTGCGAGCGGGAGAGCAGCAGGAGCAGTCCGACGAGTCGGAGGAAGACCAGGTAGAGCATGCGCAATGCCATGGGGTCCGGGCTTGCCGTGATCGCCCGGGTTTCAGGCTACCGGTGGGGTGTGGAGTTCGTACTCCGCCGCGCTGAGCATGCCCAGCGCGGTCTGTACGGGCCGGTGCAGGACTACCTCGACGGCGTCCTGGGCGACTGACGCGTTCCTGAAGTGTGGCTGCTGCTGGTGCGTCGGTTACAGGCGCTTCGCTGTGCGGTCGCGCAGTAGCAGCCACTGACTCGCGTCGGCGCCGCCTGAGCGCGCGGACGGTGCATGCAGCAGCACGGCGTAAGCCGTCCTCTCCGCCTTGTTCGGCGCTGCATACCGGCCTGGCGCCTCCGGGGTCGGGAAGGACCTCGTCATGCCTTTCCAGGCCTTGTCCGCGTTCGGAGTGCTGAGCATCGGCCCTCCCGGGCTCAATAGGATCATGCAGTGAAGTACACGCATGCGTGTGTGCACCCGCGGTAGGGGTTCACCGTCCACTCGAACGGCATTCGGGAGGCTCCGGGCACCCGGTTCAGGACGGAGCGGGCCCGCACCTCGTGGAAGGTCATCCCCCGGAACTCCGGTGTGTCGAAGGTCCGGGTGGTCACGGCGTCCGTACCGAAAAGCGCGCTGCTCCCGGGCAGGGCGGGACCGTCAGGGTCCGTGGCGTTCAGGGCGTTCTCGGCGAGATTGTCCCAGCGCATGGGCGCCTCCTCGGTAGCGCTGACCATAGAATAGAACACGCGTTCCCTTAATTGCCGCAACCCCGAATTTGGGCGGCCGGGGCGGAGGTGGTTGGCTTGGTGCCACTGCAAGGGAACGAGCGCTGAAGGAGAAGCGATGGCGCAGGTCGAGGCCACGACGGAACGGATCGTCGCGGGGGGCGCGGAGGCCGTGTTCGACGCCCTGGCCGACTACAAGGACACCCGTGCGAAGCTCCTGCCCGGGCACTTCAGCGAGTACCAGGTGCGCGAGGGAGGTGACGGCGAGGGCACCCTCGTCCACTGGAAGCTCCAGGCCACCAGCAAGCGCGTCCGTGACTGCCTCCTCGAGGTGACCGAACCGACCGACGGCCAGCTCGTCGAGAAGGACCGCAACTCCTCGATGGTCACCACCTGGACCGTGACGCCGGCCGGGGAGGGCCGCTCGCGGGTCGTGGTCACCACCGTTTGGAACGGCGCGGGTGGCATCGGCGGATTCTTCGAGCGCACCTTCGCGCCCAAGGGTCTGGCCCGGATCTACGACGAGGTGCTCGCGAACCTCGCCGCCGAAGTCGGGAAGTGAGCATCTGGATCGCCGCTCGACTTGAGCGCTGATCCTCTCGGGCGGTGATCCTCTCGGGCGGAGGGCGGCGTCGCGCTCGGGGCGGAGCCTCTCCCCCGAAGAGGTGGATCCGGACGGCCCTTCACCCGGTCCGGAGGTGAACTCCCTTCCGCCGCGCCCCCGTAAGGGTCACCGTTTCGAGTGGTTTTCCCCGTGGTTCCGTGAGGCCCCCGGCGTACCAGGTGCACAGAGAAGCGCCTGATGGGCGACTGCTGTGCGCCCCCGGTTCCCCGTCCGCCCGCCCTGCGCCCCCTCCTCGTTGCAAGCGCCCCGCTTGATCCGTCTTGGCGTGCAATGCGAAGAATGACGCCGCGCAGCCGCGACGAGGGGAGCAGTACGTGGGCGGGACCACTCTGGTGAAGGACGGGCAGACCACCGGGACGACCGGTCGTCCCGGACCCCCCGCCGCCGGAGCCGGGGACGCTGCCGCGCTCAGCCCCCGGCGGGTCCGGCTCGTGTTCTTCGGTCTGCTGCTCGCCCTGCTGCTCGCCGCTCTGGAGCAGATGATCGTCGCCACGGCACTGCCGAAGATCGTGGGTGAACTCCAGGGTCTGGAGCGCATGTCCTGGGCGATCACCGCCTACCTGCTCACGGCCACCATCGGACTGCCGGTCTACGGAAAACTCGGTGACCTCTACGGCCGCAAGGGCGTCTTCCAGTTCGCCATCGTCGTGTTCGTCGCCGGCTCCGCCCTCGCGGGCTGGTCCCGGACGATGGACGAACTCATCGCCTTCCGGGCCGTCCAGGGCGCCGGCGCCGGCGGGCTGATCATCGGCGTCCAGGCGATCATCGCCGACATCGTCCCCGCCAGGGAACGCGGCCGGTTCATGGGCCTCATCGGCGCCGCCTTCGGGCTCGCCTCGGTCGCCGGGCCGCTGCTCGGCGGCTTCTTCACCGATCACGTGTCCTGGCGCTGGTGCTTCTACTTCAACGTTCCGTTCGGCCTCGTCACCCTCGTCGTGGTGGCCGTCGTGCTGAAGCTCCCCAAGCCGCAGGCGAGGGGCCGTTTCGATGTCCTCGGCGCCGTGTGCCTGGCCGCGGCGTCCACCTGCCTCGTCCTGCTGACCAGTTGGGGAGGGACCGAGTACGCCTGGGACTCGCGCGTCATCCTCGCCCTGGCCGCGGGCGCCGCCGGAACGACCCTGCTCTTCCTCGCCGTCGAGCACCATGCTCCCGAACCCGTGATCCCTCTGCGGCTGTTCCGCGACCCGGTCTTCAACGTCACCGGTCTCGTGGGGGCCGTGGTCGGCGTCGCCCTCTTCGGCGCGGCCGGATATCTGCCCACGTTCCTGCAGATGGTCGACGGTGCCAGCGCCACCGAGTCCGGCCTGCTGATGCTGCCCATGATGGGCGGCATCGTCGTCGCCTCGATCGTGTCGGGCCACCTCATCAGCCGCACCGGTCACTACAAGTCCCATCCCGTGGCCGGTACCGCCCTCGCGGCCGTCGGCATGTGGCTGCTGTCCGGACTGGGGACCGAAACCTCCCGGTTCACGTACTCGGTGTGGCAGGCGGTCCTCGGCGTCGGTGTGGGACTGGTGCTGCCGGTGCTGGTCCTGGCGGTGCAGAACTCCGTGCCGCCCGCCGACCTCGGTACCGCCACCAGCGCCAGCAACTACTTCCGCCAGATCGGCGGCAGCGTCGGCGCGGCCGTCTTCGGCACCCTCTTCGCCGACCGGCTCGCCGCCGCCCTCGCCGGCCGCATCCCCACGCCCCCCGAGGGCATGCCCGAGGTACAGGTCATCACCCCGCAGCTCGTGCACGCGATGCCGCCCGCCCTGAGGGACGGCTACGTCCAGGCGTACGCCGACGCGATGCCGCGGATCTTCCTCTACCTCGTGCCGGTGCTCGTCCTCGGTCTGATCCTCGCCTTCTTCCTCAAGGAGAAACCGTTGGTGACCCACAACGCCCCCACGGCCGCCGAACCCATGTCCGTGCCCCACGCCCGCACGGCGCCCGCCGCCCCGGCACCCGCGCCGGCGGCCCCCAGCGCGGGAGTTCCCGTCTGCGGCACGGTCCAGCACCTCGACGGCAGCACCGTGCCCCGCGCCGCGCTCACCCTCATCGACGTCCGGGGGCAGCAGATCGGACGCGGGGCGAGCGGCGAGGACGGACGGTACGCCCTCAGCGTCCCCGGACCCGGCTCGTACGTCCTCATCGCCGCGGCCGGCGGGCATCAGCCGCAGGCCGTGTCCGTCACCGTCGGCGAGCGGCCGGTCGACCTGGACGTCGTCCTCGGCGGTGCCGGACGGCTCGCCGGAAGTGTGGTCACCGCCGACGGAAGCCCCGTGCGCGACGCGGCGGTGACGCTGACCGATGTGCGCGGCGAGGTCGTCGCGTCCACCCGCAGCGGCCGGGAGGGCGGCTATGTGATCGGCGACCTGGTGGCGGGGGAGTACACCCTCGCGGCGAGCGCACCGGCCTTCCGCCCGGCCGCACTGCCCGTGAGCGTCCAGGCGTCCCGGGAGACCCGCCAGGACATCGAACTCGCCGGCGGCGCGGTCCTGCGCGGCACGGTGCGCGCGGGCGGCGGGCGGCCCGTGGAGGACGCGCGGGTGACCCTGCTCGACGCGGCGGGGAACGTCGTCGACACGCTCACCACGGGTCCCGAGGGGAGCTTCCGCTTCGTCGATCTGTCGTCCGGCGAGTACACCGTCATCGCCGCGGGCTATCCGCCCGTGGCGACGGTGCTGCAGGTCGCGGCCGGGGGACGCACGGAGCGCGAACTCCAGCTGGGGCACGAGGACCCGCACTCCTGACCGGAGGTCGCCGGTCCACTCCTGACCGGAGCCGGCGGAGGGGAACGGCCGTGCCGTGGCGTTGTGGCGCTCGTCGAGTGTCGGGAGCCGTTCCCGAGGAGTGTCGGCGGATCGGAGGTCACGGCAGGGTGAGGATGCGCGGGCCGTCCTCGGTGATGGCGATGGTGTGCTCGATGTGGGCGGCCCGGCTGCCGTCGATCGTGCGCAGGGTCCATCCGTCGGGGTCGGTGCAGTAGGCGTTGTGTCCTCCGGCCATGAGCATGGGTTCGACGGCGAGGGTGAGGCCGTGGCGCAGGGGGAAGCCGCGGCCGGGTCGTCCGTGGTTGGGGACGTGGGGGTCTTCGTGCATCCGGCGGCCGATGCCGTGGCCGCCGAAGTCGGCCGGCATGCCGCAGCCTGCCTTGCGGGCGACCGTGCTGATGGCATGGGAGATGTCTCCGATCCGGTGGCCGACGGTGGCGGCGGCGATGCCGGCGTCCAGGGCCTGCCGGGTGGCGGCGATGAGTTCGAGGTCGGAGGGGCGGGGGGTGCCGACGGTGAAGCTGATCGCGGCGTCGCCGGTCCAGCCGTCGAGTTCGGCTCCGCAGTCGATGCCGACCAGGTCGCCGTCGCGCAGGCGGTAGCCGCCGGGGATGCCGTGCGAGACGGCGTCGTTGACGGACGCGCAGATCACGGCGGGGAAGGGGGTCGGGGCGAAGGAGGGCTGGTAGCCCAGGAACGGAGAACGTGCACCGGCCTCGCCGAGGACGGTGCGGGCGGCTTCGTCGAGCTCGCACAGGCGGACCCCCACGGCTGCCGCGCCGCGGGCGGCCGCAAGCGCGTGGGCCACGACGCGTCCGGCTTCTCTCATCGCCTCCAGCGCCGTGTCCGTCTTGATCTCCACCATGTGTGCGTCTCCCTGCCGTCCGAGCTGTCCAATACTTATACCGGTATTAGTATCATGGCATGGTGGGAGTCCTTCCGGTCCGCGGGAGCGGTGGGCGCGGAGAGCGCTTCGGGGTCCTGCTTCGACAGGCCACGGATGGCCGCCGCAGCACGGTCGACGTGGCGGCCAACGCCGGGGCGTCCCCCGGAACGCCGGGAACCGGATGTTCCCGACGCGGCCCGATGCGGACTCCTGCGTCAACCCTCGAAGGGCTTCGCATGCCGACCGCTCGGGTCCGGGGCCGGAAGCGGCGGACGGCCGGGGTCGTTGGGGGCCCGGAACCGCCCGGGCGCCCGGAAACGGCGGAGTTCCGGGCCCCGTGCGGACGCGGCGGAACCGGTTCGGGCGGAGGTGTGGATCGCGCTGTCCCGGCTCGCGGCGCGCGGGTGCCCGGCCGATTCGCGCGATGACCGGCGGGCCGCACTCGCGGGGGCCTACTGTTGAGTCACTTGTCGTGGATCCCGCGTCCGGGAAGGAGCCTGTCAGCCATGGACGGTGGCGTTCCGCCGGCCCTGGGGCGGCGGTCGGCGGCGGTCGGCCCGGCCGGCCTGGCCGTGGTCCTCGTCGACGGCGCCGGCCGTGTCTCGCACTGGTCCGAGGGCGCGCGGGCGCTGTTCGGCCACGACGAGGGGACGGCCGTCGGCCGGTCCGCCGCGGACCTGCTGCCCGTCAGCGGCGCCCTGACGGCGGCCGACGCCGCGCCGTCCTCGTTGTCCCCGGGGGCTTCGGCGTTCGCGCCCTCCCTGCCGTCCCTTTCATCCCCTTCGCCCCTGCCGTGGGGCCGCGGCGGTCGCCGCGCCGAACCGGGCGCCCCGTCCGGGACGCACGTCTTCTGTCCGGTGGCGGGGCGTGCCCGGCTCGGCGCGGGCGGAGCCCGGCCTCGGGAGGAGCGGATCGACGTGCTGTGGTGGGCCTACCCCCTCCCGGACCCGGGACCGGAGCGGCTCCTCGTCCTGGCGGCGGACGCCGGGCGGTTCGGCTCCGGCGACGCGCCCGGCGGGGGACGCGTCGCGCCCGGGTTCGCCCCGCACGCCGAACTTCCCGGCTCCGGCGAACTGGTCCGCCGGCTCGCCGCGGTCCTGCCCGGCGCGGGCGTCCGGGATCCCGGTGGGATCGTCGGCCGGGTACGGGAACTGGGCTGCCCCGTCATCGAGTTCGACCGCCCCGACCGGATGCCGGCGACGCCCGAACGGGGCGTGCCCAGGTGCCGGTCCTTCGTACCCGGCGGCGCCGGGTGAATGCCCTCCCGGGAAGGCGCGACGAGGCGGCCCGAGCCGGCCGTGCAGACGGTGAAGAGGCTGGTCGGAGGCCGGAACGAGGGACTTCATCGGCCTGAACCGCCGGGAGTTATCCACAGGGGTGGTCGACGCGGCGGGCGGCGCGTACGGTTCCTGGCATGAAGATCCTCATCAGTGCCGACATGGAGGGCGCCACTGGTGTCACCTGGCCGGCCGACGTGCTGCCGGGCACGCCCCAGTGGGAGCGCTGCCGGTCCCTCTTCACCTCGGACGTGAACGCGGCGGTGCTCGGCTTCCTCGACGGCGGCGCCGATGAGGTGCTCATCAACGAAGCGCACTGGAGCATGCGGAACCTTCTGCTGGAGCGCCTGGACGACCGTGCCGAGATGCTGACAGGGCGGCACAAGTCGCTGTCCATGGTGGAAGGCGTTCAGCACGGCGACGTGGACGGTGTCGCCTTCGTCGGTTATCACACGGGCGCCGGTGCCGAGGGCGTCCTCGCGCACACCTATCTGGCGAACTCGATCACAGGCGTGTGGCTGAACGGCACCCGGGCGAGCGAGGGCCTGCTCAACGCGCACGTGGTCGCGGAGTACGGGGTCCCGGTGATCCTCGTCACCGGCGACGACCTCACCTGTGAGGACGCCCTGGGATATGCGCCGGAGGCCCGGAAGGTCGCGGTCAAGGACCATGTCTCGCGGTACGCCGCGGTGTGCCGCACGCCCACCCGCACGGCCGCGGACATCCGCGCCGCCGCCAAGGAGGCCACGGCCCTCGCCGTCCGCCACGAGCCGGTCCGGGGCGGACCGTTCACCGTGGAGCTGGAGTTCGACGCGGAGCACCTCGCCGCGGCCGCCACCGTCGTGCCGGGGACGGCCCGCAGTGGCGAGCGCCGCACCGTCTACACCAGCGAGACCATGTATGAGGCCATTCGCACGTTCAAGGCCGTCACGACGATCGTCTCCGCCGCGGTGGAGGAGCAGTATGGCTGACGTGACCCGCTGCCCCACCCGGACCACCGAGCCCACCGCACCATCCGACACACCGCACAGGGACAGGTCCCTCGACATGACAAAGGCCGCACCCGTCGACGACACCGCCCTCGACGAGGTGGTGAGCTTCACGTCCGAGCTCATCCGCATCGACACCACCAACCGCGGCGGCGGCGACTGCCGTGAGCGCCCCGCCGGGGAGTACGTGGCGGAGCGGCTCGCAGCCGCCGGCCTCGAGCCCGTCATGCTGGAGCGCACTCCCGGCCGTACGAACGTGGTCGCCAGGATCGAGGGCACCGACCCCTCCGCCGACGCCCTCCTCGTCCACGGGCATCTCGACGTGGTCCCGGCCGAGCCGGCCGACTGGACCGTCCACCCGTTCTCCGGCGAGGTCCGCGACGGCGTCGTCTGGGGGCGCGGCGCGGTCGACATGAAGAACATGGACGCGATGGTCCTGTCCGTCGTGCGGGCCTGGCACCGCGCGGGCATCCGGCCGCGCCGGGACATCGTCATCGCCTACACGGCCGACGAGGAGGCCAGCGCGGAGGACGGGGCGGGCTTCCTCGCCGACCAGCACGCCGGACTCTTCGAGGGCTGCACGGAAGGCATCAGCGAATCCGGCGCGTTCACCTTCCACGCCGGTCCCGGAATGGCGCTGTACCCGGTCGGCGCCGGTGAGCGCGGCACCGCCTGGCTGCAGCTCACCGCACACGGCAGGGCGGGCCACGGCTCCAAGGTCAACCGCTCCAACGCCGTCACGCGGCTGGCCGCGGCGATCGGCAGGATCGGTGCGTACGAGTGGCCGGTCAGGCTCACCCCGACCGTGCGCGCGGCCCTGTCGGAGCTGGCGGCCCTGCAGGGGATCACCGCCGACCTCGACGCGCCGGACTTCGACGTGGACGCCCTGATGGCCAAGCTCGGCCGCGCCGCCGCGCTGGTCGAACCGGTCGTGCGCAACAGCAGCAACCCGACGATGCTGGACGCCGGTTACAAGGTCAACGTGATCCCCGGCCGCGCACGCGCCTTCGTCGACGGGCGGATGGTGCCCGGCGGCGAGGAGGAGTTCCGGGAGACACTCGACCGGCTCACCGGACCCGACGTCGACTGGGAGTTCCACCACCGGGAGGTCGCCCTGCAGGCGCCCGTCGACTCCCCGACCTTCGCCAAGCTGCGCGCGGCGATCGAGCGCTTCGATCCCGAGGGGCACGTCGTCCCGTTCTGCATGTCCGGCGGCACCGACGCCAAGCAGTTCTCGCGCCTCGGCATCACCGGCTACGGCTTCTCACCGCTGAAGCTGCCCGAGGGCTACGACTACGCGGCGATGTTCCACGGAGTCGACGAGCGGGTCCCCGTCGAAGCCCTGCACTTCGGCGTCCGCGTCCTCGACCACTATCTGAAGTCCGCATAAGGGGGGTTGGCATGGTACCCATGGGGGCCTACGGCACTTGGCCGTCGCCGATCGACGCCGCGCTCGCGGCCTCGCACGACGGCCGTCCCGATTTCGCCGGCGTCGTCGGGGAGGAGGTGTGGTGGACCGCGCCGCGCCCCGCCGAGGGCGGGCGCCGGGCACTGATGCGCCGGAGAGCGGGCGGCGCCGAGGAGTCCGTCCTGCCCGCCCCCTGGAACGTGCGCAGCAGGGTCATCGAGTACGGTGGCCGGCCATGGGCAGCCGCCGCCCGGTCCGGGGACGGCCCGCTCGTCGTCTTCGTCCACCACTCCGATCAGCGGCTGTACGTGTTCGAACCGGATGGCGGAGGTGAGCCGCGGCCGCTCACTCCGGTGTCCGGGGTCGGAGGCGGACTGCGCTGGGTCGACCCGGTGGTGCTGCTGGACCGGGGTGAGGTCTGGTGTGTGCTGGAGGAGTTCACCGGCGACGCCCCCACCGACGTGCGGCGCGTCGTCGCGGCCGTGCCGCTGGACGGTTCCGCGGCGGAGGACCGTGCGGTCGTACGGGAACTGACCGACGACCGGCACCGGTTCGTGACCGGCCCCCGGCTCTCCCCGGACGGGAGCCGGGTGGCGTGGATCGCCTGGAACCATCCGCGCATGCCGTGGGACGGCACCGAGGCCATGGTCGGCGAGGTCTCCCGTACGGGACCGTTCACCGCGGTGCGCTGCGTCGCCGGCGGCCCCGACGAGTCGGTCGCCCAGGTCGACTGGGCCCCGGACGGTTCGCTGCTGCTCGTCTCCGACCCGGGCAACTGGTGGGAGCTGCGCCGTATCCGGCCGGACGCCCTCACCGGTGCCGAGCCCACCGCGACCGGACTGTGCGAGGGCCGGAACGAGGAGTTCGGCGGTCCGCTGTGGAAGATCGGCCTGCAGTGGTTCCAGCCGCTCGACAGCGGACTGATCGCGGTCATCCACGGCAAGGGGTCCACGGCTCTCGGGATACTCGACCCGGAGACCGGCGAACTGGTCGACGCGGCGGGGCCCTGGACGGAGTGGGCTCCGACGCTCGCGGCGCACGGCACCAGGGTCGTCGGCGTGGCGGCCAGCCCCCGCACCGGCTACGAGGTCGTAGAGCTCGACACCCGTACCGGCCGGACCCGTGTCATCGGCGCGGCGCACGCCGACGCCGTGGACCCCGCGTACTACCCCGAACCCCAGATCCGCACTTTCACCGGTCCGGACAACCGCGAGATCCACGCACACATCTACCCGCCCCACAACCCGGACCGGGTCGCCCCCGATGACGAACTGCCCCCGTTCGTGGTCTGGGCGCACGGCGGACCGACCGGACACGCGCCGCCCGTCCTCGACCTGGAGATCGCCTACTTCACCTCGCGCGGCATCGGCGTCGCCGAGGTCAACTACGGCGGCTCCACCGGATACGGCCGCGAGTACCGCGACCGGCTGCGCGAGCAGTGGGGCGTCGTCGACGTGGAGGACTGCGCGGCGGTCGCCGAGGCCCTCGCATCGGAGGGCACCGCCGACCCGGACCGGCTCGCCATCCGCGGCGGCAGCGCCGGAGGCTGGACCACCGCGGCATCGCTCACCGGCACGGATGTGTACGCCTGTGGCACGATCATCTATCCCATCCTGGACCTGATGGGCTGGGCCACCGACGAGACCCACGACTTCGAGTCGCAGTACCTGGAGTCACTGGTCGGTCCGCTCGCCGAGGTGCCCGGGCGCTATCGGGAGCGGTCGCCGATCGAGCACGTCGACCGGATCTCCGTGCCTTTCCTGCTGCTCCAGGGGCTGGACGACCCGATCTGCCCGCCCGTCCAGAGCGAGCGTTTCCTCGCCCAGATGGCGGGACGCGGCATACCGCACGCATACATCGCCTTCGAAGGAGAGGGCCACGGCTTCCGCCGCGCGGAGACCATGATCCGAGCTCTGGAAGCCGAACTCTCGCTGTACGCCCAGACCTTCGGCATCCGGCGCACCGACGTCCCCCCGCTCGAGCTGAAGAAGTGAACGTCATGCACCGGCACTCCGGCGCGGTGGGCCCGACCGCCCTCACCCGGCCCGCTCGCCTCACCCCCGGGGCCAGGGTCGCCGTCGTCGCCACGAGCGGTCCCGTCCCTGCCGACACCCTTGAAACGGGCCTGGACATCCTGCGCGACTGGGACCTGGACCCGGTCGTCATGCCCCATGTCCTCGACGAGAGCCCGGATCTCGGGTATCTCGCGGGCAGGGACGAGGACCGTGCCCGGGACCTGGAGCAGGCATGGTGCGATCCGTCCGTCTCCGCCGTGATCTGCGCCCGCGGCGGCTACGGCGCACAGCGCATGGTGGACCTCGTCGACTGGGCCGCGATACGCGCGGCCGGGCCGAAGGTCTTCGTCGGCTACAGCGACGTGACCGCGCTCCACGAGGCCTTCGCGGTCCGCACCGGGCTGTCCACCCTGCACGGTCCCATGCCGGCCACGGCGAACTTCCCCAAGGACACCGCCGGCCAGGAGTCGCTGCGCGCCACGCTGTTCGAGCCCGAGTCGGTGATGGCCCTCGGCCCGGGCACGGGCGGGGCTGCGCTTGTCCCGGGACGCGCGCGCGGCATCACCCTCGGTGGCTGCGTCAGCGTGCTCGCCGCCGACCTCGGCACCCCGCACGCACGGCCATCGGCACGCGGCGGCCTGCTGCTGATCGAGGACGTGGGGGAGGAGGCGTACCGCCTGGACCGGATCCTCACCCAGCTGCTGCGCTCCGGCTGGCTGGACGGAGTGGCGGGTGTCGTCCTCGGCTCCTGGGAGGACTGCGGACCCTACGAGGAGGTCCGGGCGCTCCTGCTGGACCGGCTGTCCGGACTCGGTGTACCGGTCGTCGAGGAACTGGGCTTCGGGCACGGCCCGGGCAACCTCACCGTGCCCCTCGGGCTGCCGGCGCTACTCGACGCCGACGCGGGGACGCTGACGCTGGAGGTGCCGGCGCTGAGCTGACGGAGGAGGACGTCGCCGGGCCGCGCCGGACCCGGGGGAGCCCGGACCGATGCCTGCGCGGCCCCGTGACGGACGCGCAGACACCTCGCGGACACCTCCCGGACCGGATGCGCACCGACGGCGCGTCACGGTCGGCCGAGCGCCGAGTAACCCGGCCGGATCACCTCGTCGATGATGCGGCGGCGCTCCGGGAGGGGCAGGAAAGCGGACTCGACGGCCGCGACGGTGAACCGCTCGAAGACCTCGGGACCATAGCCGAACGCGTCGGCCATGTGCTGGAACTCGCGGCTCATGGTGGTGCCGGAGACCAGACGGTTGTCGGTGTTGAGCGTCACCCGGAAGCCCAGACGGCGCAGCAGGTCGATCGGATGCGTCGCGTAGTCCTTCGCGGCACCGGTCTGCAGATTCGACGTCGGGCAGACCTCCAGCGCGATGCGGTTGTCGCGGACGTAGGCGGCGAGATGGCCGAGTGTCGCCGTGCCGTCGTCGTGGAGCTGGATGTCGTCGGTGATCCGCACACCGTGGCCGATGCGCTCGGCACCGCAGACCTGGACCGCCTCGTGGATGGACTCCGCGCCGACGGCCTCGCCGGCGTGGATGGTGAAGTGGCAGTTGTGCCGCTTCAGGTGCTGGAACGCGGCCAGGTGGTTCGCGGGCGGGTTGCCGATCTCACCGCCCGCTATGTCGAAACCGGCGACACCGCGGTCCCGGTGGGCGACCGTCAGCTCGGCTATCTCCAGCGAACGCCGAGTGTGCCGCATGCCGGTGAGCAGGGCCCGGACGGTGATACGGCCGCCCGCCCGCCGCTCGCCCTCACGGAGACCCTCGTTGACCGCGTCCACGACCTCGTCGAGGCTCAGCCCGCGCACCTGGTGCTGCTCGGGGGCGTAGCGCACCTCGGCGTACACGACGCCGTCCGCGGCCAGGTCCTCGGCGCACTCCGCAGCGACCCGGAAGAGGGCGTCGCGGGTCTGCATCACCGCGCAGGTGTGGGCGAAGGTCTCGAGGTAGCGCTCCAGCGAACCCGAGTCCGCGGCATCGCGGAACCAGACGGCGAGTGCGTCGGGGTCGTCGGTGGGAAGATCGCCGTAGCCGCACTCCCTGGCCAGCTCGATGATCGTGGCGGGGCGCAGACCGCCGTCCAGATGGTCGTGGAGAACGGCCTTCGGCGCGCGGCGGATCCAGCCGGCGACGGGGGCGGGGGCGGCGGGCGACTCTGCGGCGGAGTTGTCAGACAAGTGCATGCAGCGGGAGTGTACGCCACGCCGCGACCGGATGCGTCCGGCCCCCGCGCTCGCCGCCCGGGTCGGGGACGTCCGCCTGCGGTGCGGGCTCGCCGGTCGTGTCCGGCGCGGGAAGCCGGGAGTGGCGGTCGCCGGCCGACCGCTGTCAGTTCGACTGGAGGACGGGGAGTGCCGGGGCGCCCGTCGGCAGCATGTGCTTGGCGGCCAGGATCGGGACGTCGGCGGAACGTACGACCTGGGTGACCAGTACGGCGGGGGTGTCGGCCGGGCGGTTCAGCTGGGCCCCCCGGCGCCGGCCGAGGAGCGTCGCCGTGATGCCCGAGTGCGCGGTCAGCGTCACTCCCCGGGAGGCCCCGGTCAGTACCGCGAGCATCGACGTTCCGATGGCGTCCCCCGCCTCCCCCAGGGCCCGGGCGAATGCCGGATGCGCCCGCTCCAGGACGTCGTCGGCCGCCGCCCACTCCTGGCTGAGCGCTGCCGCGCTGCCCTCGCCCGACAGCAGCGACTCCCAGAACCGCAGCTCGGCCCGGGCGGGGGCGAGCAGGTGCTGGGTGGTGAAGTCGGTCGGTTCCTCGACCGTGCGCAGCAGCGCTCTCACCCGCAGGGGCGGCGTACCCGCCGAGAGTTGTTCCTCCAGCGGCCGGACGTGCTCGAAGCCCCGGCGCGGTGGGCTGTCGTTGACGGTCCTGCCCACTCCGCGCCGTACCGTCAGCAGTCCGTCCTCCTGCAGGAGCAGGAGGGCCTCGCGCAGGGCGGGCCTGCTCACGCCGAGCTCGGCGGCCAGCCGCGGCTCGGAGGGCAGGGTGCATCCCGGCGGATAGGTTCCCTCGTGGATGGCGTCCGCGATCCGCTCGTACAGGACGACGACCGGCCTCCGCTGCTCTCCGCTGACCGCCACGGCCCCTCCTCGGCTCACTTGTCAGGCTGCGAATCCGGGCCCGCTCGTCCCGTCGCGGCCGGGGCCGTGACGGGGCCGCCGGCGGATGTCGCCGGGCCGGCCCGTGTTTCACCTGGTGTGCCAGGGTCCTGGCCCACCCCGCATCCTGCCGACCACCGTAGTTCACAGCCAGCGGGCCTTGACGTTCTACGCCCGTAGATTCCAATCTGTTCCAGCGGCACTTGTCAGACAAGATCTGCAAGGCCCTGTTTGGGCTGCCGTCGTATCGATGAGCACATCGGTGGATCTCGAGAACTGACCTCCATGGCGAAGGGGCCGACATGTCATCCACGCCCGGCCGGACGCGATCCGGGTCCGACTCCAACCTGGCGGGCCGCCGCGCCATGCTGGCGGCCATGGTGCTGGCTGTGCTCGGCTACCAGATCAACGCCACGATGCTGAGTCCCGCCCTCCCGGACGTCATCGAGCGTCTCGGCACCACGACGGCCGCCGCGGGCCTCTCCCAGACGCTGTTCTTCCTGATGGCCGCGATCGGTCAGGTCACCCTGGCGCGTCTCAGCGACCGCCGGGGCCGCAAGCCGATGATGATCCTCTGCGCGATCGTGCTGATCGTCGGCGATGTGCTCTGCGTCCTCGCCCCGAACATCGAGGTATTCATCGCGGGGAGGATCCTGCAGGGTGTCTCGGCCGCCATGTTCACCCTCGCGTTCCTCACCCTGAACCAGTTGCTCAGCCCTGCCGGCTTCGGCAAGGCGGCCGGCATCATCACCGCAGTCAACGGCGGCCTCGCGGGCGTCGACGCCGTCGCCGGCGGCCAGATCGCCGACACCATCGGATTCCGCGGCATCTTCGTCTGCTCCGCGCTGATCGCCGTCGCGGGCCTGCTCGGCGTCCACCGCTACGTGCCCGAGACTCCGCCCGCGAGCACCGTCGGCAGCTTCGACTCGCGCGGCATCGCGGCTCTCTCCCTCGGCCTCACCGGCGTGCTCGTCGGCCTCGCCCAGGGCAGCGCCTGGGGCTGGAACTCGCCGCTCACCCTCGGCTTCCTGCTCGGCGGTGTCGCCTCTCTCGTCTTCTTCGTCGTCTCGCAGAGGTCCGCCGCCGACCCGGTGATCGACATCGAGGTCCTGGCCTCCCGCCGCGCCTGGCCGCTGCTGATCACCACGATCTGCACGCTCGGAGGTGCCTTCGGCGCGATCGCCCTCACCATCCCGCTCTTCGCCCAGGACCCCGGGGTCGGCCTCGGGCTGTCGGCGGTCACCGCCGCCGTGCTCTTCCTCACTCCGATCCAGCTGATCGGTGTCGTCTCCGCCCCGCTGACCGGCCGCATCGGTCCGAGGCTCGGCTGGCGGAGGGTCGTCGTCACCGGCGCGATCGCCAACTTCACGATCTTCGTCTTCGCCACCGTCTTCCTGCACAACGAATGGTTCCTGGTCGCCGCGCTGGCCGCGCTCGGGGTGACGTACGGCGGTTTCATGCTCACCGGCCTCAACGGCCTCGCCGTCACCACCGCTCCCAGGGACAAGCCCGGCTCACTCTCCGGCCTCAACGGCGCCTGCTTCGGGATCGGGGCCTCGCTCGGCATCGCCCTCGCCTCCGCCATGATCACCGCGGGGAGCGACGCGAACGGGGTCACGGAGGCGGGCTACCGCAACGCCATGTTCGCCGCGCTCGCCCTCCTCGCCGTCGGCGTGGTCACCGCCCTGCTGATCCGGCGCCCGGAACCGGCGGACGCGGTGGGGGAGCGCGGCGAGCGGTTCGAAGAGCGGCCCCGGCCGGTGCTCAGCCACCACTGAGGACGCTGCCCGGGCGCCGGACGGTTCACCCGTACGGCCCACTCCGCGCGCCTCATGGGACCGGGATCCGTCCATCCTGGTCCCATGAGCCGCAAGAACGCGACGACCGGGGCCAGGGGCAGCGGCGGGCACGGCGGTGAGGGCCTCCGCGGCAGACTCACCCCTGGAAGGATCGCCGCCCTGGTGGTCGCGGTCCTCACCCTGGTCTTCATCTTCGAGAACACCAAGGAAGTCGAGATCAGGCTGCTGATCCCCGAGGTCACGATCCCCCTGTTCCTGGCCCTGCTGGGGACATGGGTCGTCGGCGGTCTCTGCGGTGCCTACCTCTTCCACCGCCGCAGGCGATGACCGGGGACTTGGTTAGCCTGGCGCCATGTCCCCGGCACCAAGTCCCCCTCCGGACGCACGCGACACCACCACCGCCTCCGGCCCCGGGGCCACGGCGGGCCCCCGGGCACTCTCGGGCTCCGAGGTCCCCGGTGGTTCCGATGCTCCCGCCGAGGCGGTCGCCGTCGGCCCGAGGACGTTCATACGCCACTACCGCCTCGACGACGCGGCGCAGTACACCGCGCTCGCCGGGGAGAGCACCCTGCTCCACCGGCCCTGGCTCTTCCCGCCCCGGACGGAGGCCGACTACCTCGCCTACGCCCGCAGGCTCCTCGAGGACCCGACCAGGGCCGGCTACCTCGTGTGCGATCGAGCGGACGGCCGGATCGCCGGATTCATCAACATCAACAACATCGTGGAGGGCGCCTTCCTCAGCGGCGCTCTCGGTTACGGCGCGTTCGCCCACGCCGCGGGCCGCGGACTGATGACGGAGGGCCTCGGGCTCGTCGTCCGCCGTGCCTTCGGGCCGCTCGGACTGCACCGGCTCGAAGCCAACATCCAGCCCCGCAACCAGGCATCCATCGCCCTGGTGCGGCGGCTGGGCTTCCGGCTGGAGGGCTTCTCCCCGGACTTCCTGTTCATCGACGGTGCCTGGCGCGACCACGAGCGCTGGGCCATCACCGCCGAGACGGAACTCCGTGTTCCACGAGCGGTCACCGGCGCCGGGAAGAGGTACTGACTGCCGGAAGGAGCATGCACGACGGCCTGCCGGTCCCGAACGGGCCGGGCCCGCACGCCGCCCGGCCCGCCGATCCCGATCGGCCCCGGCCGACACGCACCTCCCGGCCCGCACCCCACCGGCCCGCCAGGACGCGGAATCCGGTGCGGACGCACCGGATTCCGGTCACGATCCCGTCAAGTCCGGTGTGAGAGCGTTCTCCTCACCCTCATCGGCGCGTTCGCGTCCGGGGACCTGCGCGACACGGGCCGTGGGCTTCCGGCCGTCGCCTCCCGCGGGTCGCCGAACGCCTCGGTGCCGCTCCGATCGAGAACGGCCCGGTGGGCGCCCCGTTCACGGTACGGGTGGCCGCGGTGCGCGACGTCATGCCGACGGCGGACGAGGGTGATTTCCTTGTGGTGGAGGGGGCGGCTTTGGCGCCGGACCGGTGCCCACCACGCTGCCGGTGTCCGGCCCCTCCGTCACGGCGGCGGGGCCGGGAAGGCCGTCCGCGGCCGAGGGCGCCGCCCCCGGTGCCCGGGTGACGCCGCGCTCGGCGGAGCGCGCCGCATTCTGGTCGGTGCCTGGAGAACGGTGGGCTGGCGCAGGGCGGACCTGAGCCCCCGTACCCCCGTGGCGACGGGGGCTCAGGGGCTGAGGGGGACTCAGGCGGCCACCACGGGACCCACGAAGTTGCGCGGCGGGTTGGCCGACTCCTGCTCGGCGACCGGACCCCAGCGCCAGCGCATGTTCGTGGACGCCGTGTTGTTCGGCGGGGTCACGATCGCGGTGACCGGTTCGACCACCCCGTCCTCGCCGGACTGACCCTGCTGGAACGTGAGGGTGAACCGGGCGCTCGCCCCGGGAGCGAGGGTGACGGTCGAGTGGGACAGCGACCGCTGGTCCACGAGGTTCTCCGTCGTGGCTCCCTGGGCGAGCGTCACCTTCGGAAACCCGTCCAGCAGACAGGTGGCGCCCCCCGCGTTCCGCAGGGCGACGACGGCGGTCCGGCTGCTGCCGGGCTCCGCGCCGCCGGAGACGGCCGTGCCGCCGGGTGCCCAGGACAGCGACAGGTCCGAGGTCAGGCACGGCGGGGGCGGCGCCGCCGCGGCGGGGGTGGCCGACACCACCGGCGCGGCGAGGGCCACCACGGCCAGGGTACCCAGAGCCCGTGCCCGGGCACGGGCCGCGGTACGGGCACGGACGGCCGTACGGACACGTGCCGCACCGGCGCGCACCGCAGGGTCAGGGTCGGGACGACCCCGACCTGCGCGGTTGCCGCCCGTGCGGGTGCGTATCGGCCATGACATGCGGTACCTCCGTGATTGGTTGCGGGGGACTGCGCTCGCGGCGCCCAGGGGCCCGCCCGCTCGGGAGGGCACGTCCTTCGGGCGGACCGCCCGGACCGGACCGTTCCGGCGAAGCGCCGAGCCCCGGCGCCTGACTGCCCCGGGCGTACGGCCCGGACACACGGCTCGCGCCGCGGCGCCTACGGCGGGGCGCGAATCGCTTGCTCACGAGCACAGGCGTTTTCACCCTAAACCAGCCATTCGGGTGATGCATCCGGACAATATGTCGGACGCGTCGTGCGCGGGCTGGAACGGGCCCGTGCATGACGCGGCAGCCTGCGCGCGCTCAGCGCTCGAACGGTGTCGGAGCCGGAACGCCGGGGCCGCGCGGGCCGGCCGCACGCGGAACACCGTCGTGATCGACCCTCCCTCCCGTTCCTCGGGTCCGTCCCGGCCTGCGCCCGCCTGCGCCCGGCACCGTGCCCGGCCGCCACCAACTCGCGTGGCCCGGGCCGGCGGCAATGGGGAGGCCGTGGCGGCGCCGGACGCCAGCCCCGCCGCCGGCGGTGCGGACCGTGGCACGGCAGGCGGGGGTGCCGGGGCCTCGGCATCCCGCGCCGGGTCCTGCCGGACCTGGCAGGACCTCAGTGGCCCGGCGCGCCGGCGTCCTCGACGGCGGGCTTCCGGTCGGCGTACTCGAACACCGACCCGTCCGGGTGGACCGCGATGAGATTGCGGCCCACCGGCGTCGGTACCGGCCCCGCCACCACCTTGGCGCCGACCTCGCTGAGCGTTGCGTACGCCGTGCCCACGTCCTCGACCGCGATGGTCGCGGACACCTTGCGGAGGATCTCCAGCTCCGACTCGGGACCGCTCATCAGCAGGAAGCAGCCCACCGCCGCCACCGACACCCCGCCGCGCTCGAAGCGGAGCGCAGGCGTGCCGGTGAGGCGTTCGTAGAAGCCGGTCGCGGCCTCCAGGTCGTCGACGCAGATACGCAGCGTGGTTCCGAGGATCTCCATACCGGCGAGGGTAGTTGGCGCCCGTAGGCCACGAGATCGATTCCCGCCGCGCGGCAGTGGTCGTGTGTACCGCCGCGGGGCACGGCCGTCGCGCGAGGCGTGGACGGCGGGTGGTGGCAGCACTCCGGCAGCGCTGGGTACGAACGGCCGTCGCGCGAGGCGCGGACGGCGGTCGAGGGCCGCGCTGCCGCCGTTCGGACGGTTCGGCGGGCCGCTGTTGAGTACGCGTCAGGGCGCCCGGCAGATCAGCTCGCCGTGCGGGACCATGAACCAGCCGTCGTCCGCCCGGCCCCACGCGCGCCAGGCCGCGGCGATGTCGTCGAGTTCGTCCGGGCGGGCGTGGCCGCCCTCGACGGCGAGCGCCGCATAGGCCGAGGCCGTCGTACGGTCCGCCCACAGACCGCTCCACCACGCCCGTTCGTCCGGGGTGGCGAAGCACCAGGCGGAGGCGGTCGTCGTGACGTCGGTGAAGCCGGCGGTGCGTGCCCACGAGCAGAGCCTGCGACCGGCGTCCGGTTCCCCGCCGTTGGCCCGGGCCACGCGGCGGTACAGCCCCAGCCAGGTGTCCAGCGCCGGGACTTCGGGGAACCAGGCGAAAGCGCCGTAGTCGCTGTCGCGGACGGCGACGGCTCCGCCCGGCCTGCACACCCGCCGCATCTCGCGGAGCGCCGCCACCGGGTCGCCCACGTGCTGCAGCACCTGGTGGGCGTGGACGACGTCGAAGGAGCCGTCGGGGAAGTCCAGTGCGTGGACGTCGGCGGCCGTGAAGCGGACATTGTCCAGCCCGCGTGCCCGTGCCTCCCCTCGAGCCCGCTCCAGGACGTCCGGCGCGGCGTCGACCGCGGTGACCGTGCCGGGGGAGACCAGGGCCGCCAGATCGGCCGTGATCGTGCCGGGGCCGCAGCCGACGTCCAGCACGTCGGCACCGGGCCGCAGTTCGGGGATGAGGTACGCGGCCGAGTTGGCCGCCGTGCGCCAGCGGTGCGAGCGCAGCACCGACTCGTGGTGGCCGTGTGTGTAGACGGCGGTCTCCTTCGGCATGCGGCCGCACCTCTCTCGGGACGTGGTAAGCCCACCGTACGCCGACTATCCGGATGATGAGACATGCGTCTTGCTATATGGACGGATGCGAACGGCCCGACGGTCGCGGCGAACCTGAGCTGAACGGGCGCCGGGCCCCCGGACGGGCCGGGGCCCGGGAGCCGTCGGCGCAGAAGTGCAGATCCGGGCCCGGAACCGATCAGAGCAGCGGTGAGGCCGGCGAGGGACGGTAGACGACCAGTGCCTCCGTCAGCTTGTCCACCGTCAGGTTCGTCGGTGCCCCGGCGATCTCGCCGTCGTACGCGAGCAGCGATCCCGGCGCCAGGCCGGAGATGCGCAGCTTCCGCAGCCGGCCGGCCGCGTGGAACGGGGACCGGCTCAGCGGACCCGCGAGCGCCGCGGCGAGCAGCCGCATGCCCGGGAACCGGCCGCCGTGCACCGCCCGGACGTCGAGCAGTCCGTCGGCGAGGTCGTAGCGGCGCCCGGGTGTCGGGCCGACGCGCTGGTAGCTCCCGTTTCCGGCGAACAGCAGCCACAGCGGCCTCCTGCGCCCGGCGATCTCCGCCTCCAGCGGGTGCTCGCCGCGCAGGGTCCGCAGCGCGGCCAGCACACCGGCGGGCCAGCCGCCGATCCGGGGCGACCACCGCTCCCGGATGCGCACCATCTCCGGGTACACGCCGAGGGAGAAGGTGTTGACGAAGTGTCCCTCGCACGCGCCGTCGGGCCCCGGGGTGAACCGGCCCAGGTCGACGCGTACGGCATCACCCGACGTCAGCGCCTCGCACGTGTCGTGCACGGTCTCCAGACCGAGGTCGTACGCGAAGTGGTTCAGGGTCCCTCCGGGGAAGACGGCGAGCGGCAGCCCGTGCCGGACCGCGGTGCTCGCGGCGCGGTTCACGGTGCCGTCGCCGCCCAGCACGCCGAGGGCCCGGCAGCCGCTCCTGGCCGCCTCCTCCAGGGCGCTCTCGATCTCCTCCGGAGCGCACTCGACGATCCGCGCCAGCGGCAGCGCGTCGCGGACCAGGGCCGTGGCGTCGTCCCCGGCGGCCAGCGCGCCCAGCGGTCCGGTCCCGGAGCCGGAGGAGCGGTTGGCGACCACGACGAGGTCCTTGCCGGCCGGCAGCCGGGGCGCCCGGGTGTGCGGCCGTCCCGGCGGCGGCAGCTGGTCCCGGGTCGGTACCAGCCCGCGCACCGCGAACGCCGCTCCGACCCCGAGCGCAGCCCCCACGAGGACGTCGCTCGGGTAGTGGACCCCGGTGTAGACGCGGGACAGGGCGACCGCGGCCGCGACCGGCGCCACCACGGCACCCCAGCCCTTCGACTCCATCGCCACTCCCGTGGCGAACGCCGCCGCCGACGCCGAGTGCCCGGAGGGGAAGGACGTGGTGAACGGCTGCCGCTTCAGCTGCCTGACGAGCGGCACGGCGTCGAGCAGCGGGCGTGACCTGCGCACCGACCGCTTGGCCACGGTGTTGATCGTCGCGGAGGCGAGCGCCAGCGAGGCCGCACCGCGCACAGCGGCCCGCCGCGACCGTGCGCCGCGCCCGAGGACGGCCATCCCGACGGCCGTGCCGAACCACAGGAGCCCGTGGTCGGCGGCCCTGCTGAGCCTCGGTAGCACCGGGTCGGCCCCCGGCCAGTGGCGGGCCGCGACCGCGTGGAGGACCCCGCGGTCCCACCCGGTGAGGGTCGAGGCGACCCGCCGGGCGCGCGGTGTGCGCTGCGGCAACCCCTCGGGGACGGACACGACGCGGGACACGGCACGCGCGAACGACTGCGGGAGCGAGTGCGCGGCGGACCGCGGTGCTCCGTCTCGGTGGAAGGCCGGCATGGAACGCGGGTACCCCGAGTCCTCGCGATCCAAGCGGGCCCCCTCCACATGCCACCCGCGCCGCGCAGGGGGCGTGGTCGCGGCCCGTGCACCCGGGAGTCCCACCGCCCCGGCGACGGTCCACCGCCCCGGCGACGGCCCGGCGTCCCGAGGCCCGGCAGCGCGGTGAGCGCTCGCGGGAGCCGGACGGCCGGAGCACAGTGGACCCCATGGACACTCGCCTGCTGGACCGGCACGCCGAGGCCCTCGCGCTCTTCACGGACCGGGTGCACGCCGTCCGCCCGGAGCAGTGGGACGCCCCGACCCCCTGCACCGGCTGGTCCGTGCGGGACCTCGTCAACCATGTGACCGCCGAGCAGCTGTGGGTACCGCCCCTCGTCGGCGAGGGCCGTTCGGTCTCCGACGTCGGCGACGCCTACGACGGCGACGTGCTCGGCGGGCATCCCGCCGTCACCTGGGACCGGGCCGCCTCCGCGGCCAAGGCTGCCTTCCGTGAACCGGGAGCCCTGGACCGGGGCGTCGGTCTGTCGTACGGCGACACCACGGTCGCCGCCTACTGCTCGCAGATGACGGCCGACGTGATCGTGCACGCGTGGGACCTCTCGCGGGCCATCGGCGCGGACGACACCCTCCCGGACTCACTGGTCGGCTTCGCCGCGGAGGAAGTCGCGCCGTACGCCGCCGAACTGTCCGGAAGCGGCCTGTTCGCGCCTGCCGTGGAACCGCCGGAGGGCGCGGACCGGCAGACGGAGCTGCTGTGCCTGCTGGGGCGCCGTCCCTGACGCCGGTTCCGTGAACCGGCGGCCCGGTGCACGGGGGACCGGCACGGTGGTGTGCCCGTGCGCCGCGTCGAGATGCCCGGTGTCGGCCCGCCGGCCTGCGGGACACCCCACGCCGCAACTGCTGGGCGCGCTGGGTGGCGTCCTGGCGCCCGGGCCGCACCGGAGACGTGGTGCTGACGGCCCGTAGGACGGACGCAGCCGGCAACGCCCAGCGGGTCCGCAGCGTCCACAACACCGGGGGCCGCCTGTTCGACGCAGTCGTCCGCCATCCCGTGACCCAGTCCTGAGCGGGCCACGCGCCGGCGGCGCGCACGGCCGCGGTCCCGGACGGCGCCGAGCCCGAGGACTTCCGAACGGTCCGCCCGGAGCGGCGGGCGGGCCCGAACCTCCGTATAAAGGGCTCGTGGCCGGGCAGCCGAATCCCGGGCAATGGCGACGGAGGGAGGTGGGCGCATGCGGCTGACGGATCCGGAAGGCCGCGGCCCGGTCCGCTACGGACCGCCCGCCCCGGACCCGGGCCTGCCCGTGCTGCCCGAACTCGCCGGCGTGCTCGCGTCCGCCGCCGGACGCACCTCCCCGGAACCGCCGGGCGGGGGGCCGATCCTGCGCGAGTCCGCCGCCGGCTACTGGTGGCGGCGCGGACTGCGCAGCCGTCCCGAGGACATCGCCGCCGCGCCCGGCGCCCAGCCCCTGCTGCTCGCGCTGCTCGCCGCGCACGGCGGCGACGTCCTCATGCCGCGGCCCTGCCCCGCGTGGTGGACACCGCAGGCCCGGCTCCTGGGCCGGCCCGCGTTCCACGTGCCCACGTCCGCGGAGAGCGGCGGCGTGCCCGATCCGTACGCCCTGCTGGAGACCGTGCGAAGGATCCGGGCGGAGGGCGGCAGCCCGCACGTGATGCTGCTGTCCGTCGCGGACGACCCCACCGCCACCGTGGCCCCGCCCGAACTCGTCCGCGAGGCCTGTGAGGCCGCCGTCGACGAAGGGCTGCACATCATCAGCGACGAGACCTGGCGCGACACGGTGCACGAGCCGCTCGACCGCCCCCTGCTCAGCCCCGCCGAGATGTGCCCGGACGACGTGACCGTCATCAGCGATCTGTCGGGTGCCCTGCTCCCGCCCGCGTGGCCCGTCGCCGTGGCCCGGTTCCCGACGACGGGGCCCGCCGCCGGGCGGCGGGCCCGGGTGCTCGACATCCTCACGGCCCTCGGGGGTTTCGTCGCCGGTCCGGTGGCGGCGGCCGCCGCACACGCGCTGGAGGAGCCGGGACCGGTCACCGCCCGGCGCGCCCGGGCGAACGCCCTGCACGCCGCCGTCGCCGACGCGGTCCACCATCTGGTCCTCACCTCCGGCGCGCTCGCCGGGCCGCCCCAGGCGGGCCGCCATCTCTACGTGGACCTCGGCCCGTTGCGCGCCCGGCTCGCCGGTCTCGGCGTCACCGACTCGATGGAGCTGGAGGACTACCTCAGCGAACGCCTGCACACACCGGTCCCCGGCGGTCACCGCTTCGGCGACGAGCTCGGCGCACTGCGCGCCCGTGTCGACACCGGCCCCTTCCTGGGCACGAGCCCGGAAGAACGCCTCGAAGCCCTCGAGTCCGACGACCCCCTCGCACTGCCGCATGTCGCCAAGGCGCTGAAGTCCCTCGGATCGGCCTTCCGGGATCTGCGATGACGCAGATCCCGGGGACCGCGACCCGCGAGCCCCCACCCGCGATGAACGGAGCCGCAGATGACGGAACAGACGGAGCAGCCGCCCCCCACCTCCCCGGCGGCCCCCACCCGCCGCACCACGGGAAGCGCCCCGGCCCTGGCCCGTGCCCACCGGTCCGGGACGACCCCCACCCGCGCGACGGACGACGCGCAGGCCGGAGCGGACCCGGAGGACCGGTGCCCGGCCGCCGCGGTGGCGCGTGCGGGCGGCGGGAGCGGTGGGTCCACCGCCCACCCGGCCGCGCACGCGGATCGCCCCGCTTCGGGAGGCGGTTCCTACGCCGGGACCGGCGCGGCCGCCCCGGCGGAGTCGCAGCTCGGGCCGGCGGGCGAGCCGGGGCCCCGGCCCGGGAACGACGAGGCCGGGCCCGGAACGGCGGCCGTGACCGGGCTGCGGCCGCTGGGGCTCGTCCGGCGGTGGCCGCGGTCCTTCGCCGACCGGCTCACCGCGCCGCTGCCCGGGGTGCGGGCCATGGCGCGGCTGGCGAGGGAGGGCGCGCTGCGGCCTGCGGCGGCCGGACTCAAGGACATTCCCCAGCTGCCCTTCGCCCCCGGTGCCCTGCCGGAGGCCGAACCGGGCACCGTCGCCGTCACCTGGGCGGGCCACGCGAGCTGGGTCGTCGCGATCGGTGAACTCACGGTGCTCACGGACCCCGTCTGGTCCCGCAGGATCCTCGGCACACCGGCCAGGCTCACTCCCGTCGGCGTCCGCTGGGAGGACCTGCCGGCCGTCGACGCCGTCGTCATCAGCCACAACCACTACGACCACCTGGACGCGCCCACCATCGCCCGGCTGCCGAGGCGCACCCCGATGTTCGTGCCGGCGGGGCTCGGCGGCTGGTTCCGGCGCAGGCGCTTCACCCGCGTCACCGAACTCGACTGGTGGGAGACGGCGGAACTGCCCGCCGGCAGCGGGGTCGGGTCGGTCCGGTTCGAGTTCGTGCCCGCGCACCACTGGTCAAAGCGCACACTCACGGACACCTGCCGCTCGCTCTGGGGCGGCTGGATCCTCACCGACCAGCGCGGCCGCCAGGTGTACTTCTCGGGCGACACCGGATACGGCCACTGGTTCAAGGAGATCGGCCGCCGCCACCCGGACATCGACCTGGCGATGCTGCCGATCGGTGCCTACGCGCCGCGCTGGTGGCTCAGCTCGGTGCACACCGACCCGGAGGAGGCGGTCCAGGCGTTCGAGGACCTCGGCGCCCGCAACATGGCGCCGATGCACTGGGCCACCTTCGTGCTCTCGTCCGAGCCGGTGATGGAGCCCCTCCGCCGGCTGCTGACCGCCTGGAAGCACACGGGCCGGCCCCGTGAGCAGCTGTGGGACCTGCCCGTCGGCGGCTCACGCGTGCTGACCGCCTGACGGCGGTCGCGGTCGCCGCCGCAGACGTCGCCACAGCGCGGGCACCCCGCTCAGCAGCAGCGTCAGCCCCACGGCGGCCAGCACGCCCTCCCAGGGCTCGTCGAACAGCGAGCCGCCGAGGATCCCGATCACCCCGTACGTGGCGGCCCACGCCAGACAGGCGGGCGCGTCGCCGCGGGCGAAGCGGGCCGGCGGCATCCTCGACATCAGGCACGCGAGCATCACCGGAATCCGTCCGGCGGGTACTAGCCGGGACACGACGAGCACGGTCGAGCTGTGGTCGTCGAGTCTGCGCTGTGCCTGCTCCAGCCGGTCCGGGGCCGCCCGCGCCCGCAGCGCCTCCAGCCATTTCGAGCCGTTCCTCGACCCGACGCCGCGCCGGCCGAGCCAGTACAGCGTGATGTCCCCGAGGAACGCAGCCGACGCGGCGACCACGAACACGAAGAACACCGAGAGCGGCGCGGTCTGATGGAGCGCCACCACCGCGGCCGTGCTCACCACCGCCCCCGTCGGCACCACCGGTACCAAGGCGCCCAGCGCCACCAGCAGGAACAGCGTCGGATAGCCGACGGCCTGCTGGGTCGACTCCGGTGGCAGCTGCCCGACCACGTCCTGGAGCGTCACCGGGAGACCTCCGGCCGGACGCTCTCGCAGTGCCCCAGCCGGTGCACCGCCACCTCCGGCGCCAGGCGTGCCGCCTTGCGGACGAACTCGTCACCCGGGGAGTGGAACTCGTGCGGTCTGACTGCGTCCATCCCGATCGGCCAGTACGTGCCGTAGTGCACGGGCACCGCGGAGCGGGGCGCGAGCGCGGCGAGCGCGCGGGCCGCGCGGTCCGGGTCCAGGTGGCCGTGCCCCAGGAACGGCCCCCAGCCGCCGACCGGCAGCAGCGCCACGTCCACCGGACCGACCGCGGCCGCCATGCCGTCGAACAGGCCGGTGTCCCCGGCGAAGTAGGTGCGCGCGGTGCCGTGGACGACGAAGCCCAGCGCGGGGGAGCTGTGCGGTCCCACCGGCAGCCGCCGCCCGTCGTGCGCGGCCGGCACGGCTCGTACGCGCACGTCCGCCACGGCCACCTCGTCGCCCGGTGCGACCTCCACGATCCGCAGACCGTCCAGTCTGCGCAGTCCCGGGACGGCCCGTGGGGCGCCGCGGGGCACGATCAGCCGGGTGCCGGGGGCGAGCCGGGCCAGTGAGGGCAGGTGCAGATGGTCGGAGTGCAGGTGGGAGACGACCACGGCGTCGGCGACGGCGGCCTCGGGCGGCGGCAGTTGGCCCCGCCGCCGGCGCAGATGCGCGAGCCTGCCGACGAACAGCGGATCGGTGAGCACCCGGACCCCCGAGTCCTCGACCGTGCAGCTGGCGTGACCCCACCAGGTGACCTCGACCGCCACGCACCGCCTCCTCGCCGGCGACCCGGCCCCGTCCGCACCTCGGCGGGCCGGCCATCGTCTCCGGTACGAGCGTAGGCGCTCGGGGGCCCGGCGGTCTCCCGCGCGCCCCGAAGTGCGCCTCCCCCGCGCGGGCCTGGCCGAGTAGGGTCGGGCCACGGCAGCCGACGCAGGGGGAAGGTCCATGACAGGCGCAGGGGACGGCGTGCGGGTCGCGGCCATCGCGAGCCTGACCCCGCTGGAGGAGCTCGACGTCGACCCCTTCCTCGTCGACACCCGCAGCCAGCACGCGATGTGCGCCCGCTGGGCGGCGGCCAAGGGGTACGTGGTCGCTCGCGAGCTCCTCTTCTACGGTCTGCGACCCGACCACTGCGGCCTCTGGGCCGATGTCGAGGCCGGCCTCGTCGACCTCTTCGTCGCCCCGAACGAGCGTGTCCTGGCGCGTGCCCTGACCTCCGTCCCCGAGTTCTCCGCCGAATGCCGGCGCCGCGGTGTCCGGCTGGCCACGGCCGGTCTGGACGAGCCCGCGTACGACTCCGCCATGAAGGCGAGCGTCCACCGCCGGCTCTCGATGCCGACCGCGGGCTACAACGGTTGCTGACCGGGCCGCGCCCGGGCGGCCCGCTCCCGGGCCAGGGCCCGGTCCGCCGCCGGTTCGGCGGTGCGGTCCGCGCGTCCCGCTCCGTTCCGGCTCGCGGTCCGGTGCGTACCGGTTCCGCTCCCGTCCCCGTCCCGGCTCGCGGATCCCGGCCGCGGGCCCGGGCCTTCGGGCTCCCGGTCCGCGGTCCCGCCCCGGTCCGCGGTCCCGACTCCGGCCGGCCCGCGACCCGAGCCGACGCGCCGTCCCCGTGCCGGGCCACTGCCGGTTCTCGCCGCCCGGGCCCCGGGCGGTACCGGCCCGGCCGCTCGCCGGGAATCGGGGGATCGGGGGTGCGGAATCCGGACTGCCGGGCCGCGTGACAGGCTGGACGCAGGCGAGTCGAGAGGGCGGTGGCGCGGGTGGGCGGACCGCGGATCGGTGAGGGGCGGTGGCGGACAGCCGGCGGAGCGCTGCTCCGGGTGATCGTGGTGTGGGCGGTGTCCACCCTGACGCTGCTCGCGCTCGCCGGGATCCTGCCCGACTTCCAGCTACGGTCCGACGACGGCGAGAGCATCACGAGGACGGCCGTCACCGCGGCCTGGGGCGCGGGCGCGTTCGGCCTGCTCAGCGCGCTGGTCTGGCCGCTGGTCGTACGCGCCTTCCTGCTGGTGCCCGCGCTGGTACTGGGACTGCTGGTGTTCTTCCTGAACGGTTCGCTGCTGCTGCTCGCCCTGAGGCTGATCCCCGACGGGGGCGGCGCCGCCGCGCCCGAGACCGCCGTGGTGGTCGCCGCCGTCATGTCGGCCGTCGCCTCGGCCACCTCCACCGCCCTGGCCGTCCGCGACGACAACGCCTACCGCCGGCGGCTGTCCCGCCTCGCCACCCGCCGGCGCCGCAGACGCGGCGGCCCGGCGGACGGCGGCGACGCGCCCCCCGGGACGGTGTTCCTGCAACTCGACGGCGTCGGCCACGCCGTGCTCGTCCAGGCCGTGAAGGACGGGCTGATGCCCACCGTCGCGCGATGGCTCGACACCTCGCACCGGCTCACCCGCTGGCGCACCGACTGGTCCAGCCAGACGGGCGCCAGTCAGCTCGGCATCCTGCACGGCTCGAACCACGACGTGCCCGGCTTCCGCTGGTACGAGAAGGACACCGGCCGGATCATGGTCAGCAACCGGCCCGCGAGCGCCGCCGAACTCCAGCGCCGCGCCTTCCTGCGGACCGGGGACGCCGGGCTGCTCAGCCTCGACGGCGCCAGCCGCGGGAACCTCTTCACCGGCGGCGCCGACCAGCTCGCGCTGGTCCTGTCGGTGACGGCCCGCCGCGGTCGCGCCAACCGCTCCCGGGCCGGCTACTTCGCCTACTTCTCGGATCCCGCCAACGCCGTGCGGACCGCGGTGTCGTTCTTGGCGGAGGTGGGCCGCGAGATCGGGCAGTCCGTTCGCTCACGTATACGGGGCGACCGGCCGCGCACCGGCCGCGGCGGGCTCTACCCCTTCATCCGGGCCTTCGCGACCGTCGTCGAACGGGACGTGGTGGTCGCCGCCGTGATGGGCGACATGCTCGCCGGGCGCACCGCCGTCTACGCCGACCTCGTCGCGTACGACGAGGTGGCCCACCACTCCGGACCGCACAGCCGTGACGCCGCCAAGGTCCTCGAGCGGATCGACCGTGCCGTCGCCCTGATCGCCAAGGTTGCCGACCACGCGCCCCGCACCTACCGGATCGTGCTGCTGTCCGACCACGGCCAGAGCCCCGGCGAGACCTTCGAGGGTGTCTACGGGCTGACCCTGAAGGACCTCGTCCGGGCCGGCTGCGGGCTGCCCGTGTCCCGTCGCGCGGGACGCACCAGGAGCGGCGCGGAGGCGAGGGACGCGGCCCGGCACGCGCTGTTCGGCGCGCTGCACCGGCCGACGGGCGAGGACGCGGCGGGGGAGCGGCCCGCGGCCGGTCCGGATCCGATCGTCCTCGCCTCGGGGAACCTGGGCCTGATCTCCTTCCCGGACCTTCCTGGCCGGGCCGTCCGGGAGGAGATCGACCGCCGCCACCCGGCGCTCCTGCACACCCTCGCCGGGCACCCCGGCATCGGCTTCCTCCTGGTGCGCAGTGAGCGGCACGGCTCCGTCGTGCTCGCCCGGGACGGCGCGGGCACGGTCGAACTGCCCGTCGCCGGACTCGACGGTTCCGGCCCGCTCGCCGTGTTCGGGCCGGGGGCCGCCGACGCCGTCCGCCGCACCGACTCGTTCCCGCACGCCGCCGACATCATGGTGAACTCGATGTACGACCCGGCGACGGGCCGGGTGCACGCCTTCGAGCCGCAGATCGGTTCGCACGGCGGCCTCGGCGGAGAGCAGTCCCACCCCTTCCTCCTCTCCCCGCTCGAACTGTCGGAACCCGTCCCGGACGGGGGCGAGCCGGCCGGGGCGGAACAGGTGCACACAGTGCTGCAGCGGTGGCTGGACGAGTGCCGGGGCGGGCCGTTCGGACCGCAGGTGCCGCTGGGGCACGCGGAGGATCCCGACCCTCGGGTACCGCCGGGGCCCGCAGGGGATCGGCGTTCGCAGGAGTCGCCGGGCCCTGCGGAGGCCCCTCGCCGGCAGTCGCCGCCGGGGCCCCAGGAGGATCGCCGGTCGCGGGGGGCCCGGACGAAGCGTTTCCCGTGACCGGTCCGGTGCCGCAGGACGAATCCGATTGATCCGGCGGGGTGCCGAACCGTCCCGGAACACGTTCGGGTCTGCACGGAGGGAAGCTCGACGGTTGGACCCTGTTCGCGGCCGTCCGCGACGGAGTTCGCCGCGGTCGCCGCCGCCTCTCCCGCCGGCTCGTCGCGGGTTCCGGTGACGCCGCCGTCCACCAGGGCACGCTGTTCCTGGGTTCGCCGGAGTGGCCGTGTACGCGTGGATGTCGGCAGGGAACCGCCGGACGGTGCCGGACGCCGAGGATTCGGCCGGTCGGGCGTAGTCCGGCAGGTCCGATAGAGCGGATTCCGGGCACGGACGGCGCGGCGGGGCCGGTTCGGGGGCACAGCTGGCATGTCCAGGAGGTTGTGCCCGTGAACCGACCCGTGCGCTGTGCCGACCGTGTCGTGCTCGCCGTCCTGATGGCGCTCGTCGCCGTACTGGGGACCAGGGCGGGCGCCACGGCCGTCACCCCGCCCGGCGCCGATCGCCCGCCGGCCTCCGTACCCGCCGACCCGGCGGGAGAGGCACCGCAGGACACCTCCGTCACGGAACAGCCACCGCCCGCGCGGGCGGAGGGGCGGACCGCACGGGCCTGCGCGCCGACCGGGGACGGGACGGCAGGCGACGGGGCCCCCGGCCCGTATCCCCGCGGAGTCGCCGTCTCCGCGGCTCCGCCCCCGCCCCCGGCCACGAGGTCCGTGGTCCTGCGCTGCTGAGGACCGGTACGGGACCGGCGTCTCGTCGTGCCGTCTCCCGTAGGGACGTCCACCTTCATCCGCCATCCGAGCACCTCGTGAAGCGCAAGGAGACAGCCGTGCCCATCGACCCCCTCGCCGCCGTGAACGCCCTCATCCGCGCCGAGGTCGTCCGCACCGGTCCGGACGACCACCAGACCCACGGAGCGGCCGAACGAGAACCCGAACCCCCCGAGCCGTCCGAATCCAGGGGCCGTGACGCCGGGCCGCACGACGCCCACTGACCCCGCCGCGGCCGGGCACGCGGGCGCACCCGCCCCGCGCCCGGCTCCGGGGCCCGTCGGCGCACCCGGCCGTCCCGGCCACCCGGGCGCGGCCGTGCCCGGCGCGCCGAGCCGACGCGGGCATGGCACCATCGGCCGCATGACCGCCTATCAGGAGCGCCTCGCCGTACCGGTGCGCTGGTGGCTGCTGGCGGGCGCGGCCTGCGGCGCTGTCGCACTGGCCGTGGCCCCCCTCGGCACCGGCCCCGCGCTGGGCGCCGCCTCGGTCACTGCCGTGCTCCTGGCCGCGTGCCTCCTCGCGTACGGCGCCGCCCGCCTGCGCGTCCAGGACGGCGTGCTCATCACCGACGGCCTGGCCGTACGGGTCGAACGCCTCGGCTGGGCCGAGATCCTGGACGAGGACGAGGCGTTGGAATGGCGCACGTTCCGCGCCGGTCCGCACGACCGTTTCGCCCTGCGCGCGTACATCCCCACGGCGGTCCGGGTCGAGATCGCCGACCCCGGCCTCCCGTACCGCTATCTGTACGTGTCCACCCGGCACCCCGTGCGGGTGGTGCGGGCCATCAACGCCGCGAAAGCGGAACAGACGCCGGTCTGAGCCCCCGATGTCAAGGGCGGTGGCTCAGACCGGCTCCCGGCTCCCGGCGCCGCGACGTCGGTCGACCGTCCGCCGTTCGGTCACCGCGTGCCGGCGCGCATCAGCGCCCTCCGGCCCGGGCGGATCCCCGTCCTCGGCAGCCGGTCGGTGAGGCGGCGCATCCCCGTGCCGTAGCGGGAAGCAGGCCCGCCGGCCCCCTGCCGGCCGCCCGCCATGACCTCCGGGGTAATCGACCCCGTACCGCCGCCCCGGCATCGTGAAGGCACCGGGTCCCGGGCGGCGCACTCCTCCCGGGCCCCGTACCCGACGTTCTGCCACGACCTCGGCGGAGGCTGATCCGCCGTGCCCCGAACCCTGCTCGCCGGCCTCTCCCGCACCGCCGACCCGCGGGGGGACGCTGCGCCGGTTCCTCGCCCTCGACGCCGTCGTCACGGGTCTCAACGGAGCGGCCCACCTCGCCGCCCCGGACCCCCTCGGACGGCTGCTCGGCATCGACGGGTCCCTTCTCGCGGAGCTGGGCGCCCTGCTCGTCGCCGTCGCCGCGGGCATCGGCTTCCTGGCCTCACGTCCGGAGCCGCCCGCAGCCGCAGTCAAGCTCGTCGTCGACGTCAACGCGGCCTGGGCGCTGCTCAGCCTCGGCGCGGTCGTGCTCTGGCTGGAGCCCACGACCGCGGGCGCCGTCTGACTCCGGCCCAGGCGCTGACCGTCGCCGGCTTCGCCGGCCTGCAGTGGGCGGCGCTGCGCGCCACGGCTACGGCGTGAGGGACTGAAGGTACGTCACCGTCGCGGGGTCGGCCGGGAGCAGCGTCTCGATGGCCAGCTCCGCGACGGTCACGTCCATCGGCGTGTTGAACGTCGAGATCGACGAGACGAACGACAGCACCCTGCCGTCGTGCTCGATCCGCAGTGGCAGCGCGAGGTACGCATGGGGCGCGCCGTCCTGCGAGCACTCCCCGCCGGCCCCGTCCTCCGCCCTGTCCCGCGCCGGGGTCTCGGCGCCGCTTCCCACGAGCGGATACGCGGCGGCCTCCTCGTACAGCTCCCGCAGGGCCTGCGAGCGGACCAGGGCGATCTGGTGTTCCATCCGGGCCAGCAGATGGCCGCGCCACTCGCGCAGATTTCGGATCCGGGGGGCGAGTCCCTCCGGGTGCAGGGTGATCCGCATCGCGTTCACCGGGGGCGCGAGCAGGTGCTCCGGTAGGCCCTCCAGCAGCATCGCGATGCCACGGTTCGCGGCCATGACCGTGTACGTGCCGTCGACCACGAGTGCCGGATACGGTTCGTAGCCCCGCAGCAGCCGCTCCACGCCGGCCCGCAGGGAGTCCATCGCCGGGTCGTCGAGCGGCGTCTGCGCGAACCGCGGCGCGTAACCGGCCGCCAGCAGCAGCGCGTTCCGGTCCCGCACCGGCACGTCCAACTGCTCCGCCAGCCGCAGGACCATCCCCTCACTGGGCCGCGACCTGCCCGTTTCGACGAAGCTGAGGTGACGGGCGGAGGAACCGGCACGCAGCGCCAGCTCCAGCTGGCTCAGCCTGCGCCGCTCACGCCAGCCGCGCAGTAGTGGTCCTACTCCCGTGTCGGGCGCGACAGTTGTCATGAGGGAACCGTAACGTCGCCGACAGACACTTCCGGAGGGAGCTCGCCCATGCCCACAGAGCCGCTGTCCCAGAAGGAGATCGAGGACCGGCTGCGCGAACTGCCAGGCTGGTCCCAGGAAGGCGACCGGATCGCCCGCACCTACCGGCTCGGCAGTCACTTCGCCGCCACCGCGCTGGTCGTCCACATCGCCCAGATCCAGGAGGAGCTGAACCACCACTCCGATCTGCTCCTCGGGTACAACACGGTCAACCTCACGGTGAACACGCACGCCGCCGGTGGCGCGATCACCGAACGCGACTTCGAGCTCGCCCATCGGGTCGAGGGCGCCGCCCCCGGTCACGGTGCGAGCTGACCGTGCTGCACGACGACGAGCCGCGCGACACGGCCGGATCCCCCGGCGCCGGCCGCGACGCGCTGCTCGACCACGACGTGGAGGCGGCCCTGTACGACGCCGTGCGTGGCGGGGTGCACCGGGCGGCCGCGGCCGCCGCGGCCGTGCTCTCCCTCGTCCCCCACCCGGCCCGGTCGCTCCTCGACGTCGGCTGCGGCACCGGCCTCGTGACCGAACGGCTCGCCCGGCCCGGACTGCGGCTGCTGGGCGCGGACTCCGCGCCCGGCATGGTCAGGGCCGCCGCCGGCCGGATCCCGCGCGTCGTCCTCGCGGACGCGCGCCGGCTGCCGCTGCCCGACGCGTCCGTGGACGCGGTCAGCTCGGTGTGGCTGCTGCATCTCGTGCGTGACGCCCGGGCGGTGGTGGCGGAGGCCGCACGGGTACTGCGCCCCGGCGGGGTGTTCGTCACCACCGTGGACATGGACGCGGCACACGGCCCCGGCGACGACATCGAGGCCGTGCTCGCTCCGCACCGGGCGGCCGCACCGCACGACCGGGCCGAGCGGATCGAGGCGTTCGGCGCGGCGCACGGCCTCGCCCCGGCCGGGGAGACCCGCTTCACCGGGCACGGCCAGGGCAGATCGCCCCGGCGCACCGCCCAGGCGTTGCTCCGGGGCGAGTACGCCTCCCGGCTGACGGCCCGCGGTCCGGTCGCCGAGAAGCTCGCTGCCGAACTCCGCGCGCTGCCCGCACCGGACGAACACCGCCCCGAGCCGCGCTATCGCGTCATCGCCCTGCGCCGCGCCGTCGACCCCTGAGCGCGCCGCGCACCCGGACCGCTCAGCCCGGGGCACCGCTCTCCGACCGCCCCAGGCCGGGTCGCCGCCCCCGCCGACCGGGTGCTTCGCCGGGTGGGCCCGCCGCCCGACCGCCTCGCCGCGGCCCCGGTGGGCGCCGCGGCAACGGGCGCGCCGCGTGGCCCGTGCCGGATGCCGGCGGTACTCCGCTCGGTCGGCACACGCCCGGGGCACACCGGCCGGGGCCTCGTCGGTCCACCCGCGGTCCGTGCCGACGTCCTGCACGCCGTGCTCGAGCACCGCACCCTCTGCCAACCCGGACACGAACAGACAGCCTGACCAAGCCCACAGACCTTGACCGAACAGACAGAAGCCCCCCGCGCCGGTGCCGCGATCCCCGCACCGTTTTGCCGAAATGGCAAGAAGACTCGCCAGGGCGGCTCCTCCGCGCGCACCCTGACGCCATGAGCCCTCACGACCACGAAACCCCCGCCGGCCACGGGTCCGCCGGCCACGGGCCCGTCGGCCACGCGCACCACGGCCACGGCGACGGCCACGACACGACGCACATCGACTGGGAGGAGTTCGCCGCGCTGCTCGAACGCGAGGCCGCACTGAACCTCCCGCTGTACGAGCAGGTCGCACACTGGGTACGGGACATGCTCCCCGCCGGTTCGGTGCGCCGCGTCCTCGACGTCGGAAGCGGCCCCGGAGCGGTCAGCGTTCTGCTGGCCGAGGTCTTCCCGCAGGCGGAGGTGGTCGCCGTCGACGCCACCCCCGGCCTTCTCGAGCTGGCCCGGGCCCGCGCCGACCGCGCCGGCCTCGGCGACCGATTCGGCACGAGTGTCGCCGAACTCCCCGACGGCATCGCCGAGCTGGGGCCGGCGGATCTCGTCTGGGCGAGCGGTTCCCTGCACCACGTCGGCGACCAGCGTGCCGCCCTCACCGGACTCGCCGGTCTGCTCCGGCCGGGCGGGCTGCTCGCGCTCCTCGAGGGCGGACTGCCGGCACGCCATCTGCCGCGTGACATCGGCATCGGACGGCCCGGCCTGGAGAGCCGCATCGAGGCCGCCGCGGCCACCTGGTTCGCCGACATGCGCGCCGCCCTGCCCGGCGCGAAGCCGGAAATCGAGAACTGGCGTGCCCTGCTCGCCGCCGCCGGGCTCACGCCCGCCGTGACCCGTTCCTTCCTCCTCGACCTGCCGGCTCCGGTGACCGACGCCGTGCGCGAGGGGTTGGTCTCCGGCCTCTCGTGGCAGCGCAAGGCCCTGGAGGGGCGGCTGGACGCCGACGACGCCGCAGTGCTGGACCGGCTGCTGGACGCGGACGACGAGGAGGGCCTGATGCGCCGCCCGGACTGCTTCATGCTGGCGGCCCGCACCGTGCACACGGCCCGGCGCGGATAGCTGCCGGGGGACGGGCACGGGGGCGGCCGGGCACCGGGTGACCCTTTCGGAACCGGCGCGGGCAGGGACCCGGGCGGTTCCGGTACCGGGCGGCCGGCCCACCGGGGCGCACGGAGCCGCCGGCCGGGGCGGGGGCGCGGCGGCGTTCCGGGAGCGGCCACGGGGTCAGGCGGTGAGCAGCACCCCCGCGTACGCCGTCGTCGCGATCAGCACCCAGGCGGTCAGCCCGAGCAGGGCGACCCTCGGGCCGGTGCGGGACAGGGACGGCAGATGCACCGCGCTGCCGAGGCCGAACAGCGCGGCGGCCAGCAGCAGTTCCTGGAGCGCAGCGGCCGTGGACAGGACCTGCGCGGGCAGCAGGCCGGTGCTGCGCAGGGCCACCATGGCGAGGAATCCCACGACGAACAGCGGGACGAGCGGCGGCCTCCCGGATCCGGGGCCGCCCCGGCCCCGGTGGCGGGCCGCGACGACGAGCACGGCGACCAGTGGGGCCAGCAGTGCCACCCGCAGGAGTTTCACCAGGACGGCCTCGCCCAGCGCCGCCGGCCCGGCCGTCCCGGCGGTGGCCACCACCTGGCCCACGTCGTGGACGCCGGCACCCACCCACCGCCCGAACTCGGCGTCGGTGAGTCCCAGCGGTCCGTGCAGCAGGGGCAGGACGGCGATGGCGAGGGTGCCACAGAGCGTCACGAGCGCGACGGACGTGACCATGTCCTCGTCGTCGCTGTCGTGCACGGAGCCCACAGCCCCGATCGCGGAGGCCCCGCAGATGGAGTAGCCCGCGGCGATCAGCAGCGGCTGGTCGCCCGGCAGCCCCATTCGCCGCCCGAGCCACCACGTGCCGCAGAAGCTGGCAGCCACCACGGCCGGCACCATCGCCACCGTCGCCCATCCCAGCCCCAGCACGTCCGCCAGGCCCAGCTTGAGCCCGAGCAGGACGATCCCGGCGCGCATCAGGCGTTTCGCGGCCAGTGTCAGGCCCCCACGGCAGCGGCCACGGACCTGCGTGGACAGCCACGGAGTGTGTGCGGCGGCGGCGCCCAGGACGACGGCCGCGGTGAGCATCGGCAGAGCGGGCACGGCCCGGTGTGCCAGCCATGCCGCCGCCACTCCGGCGGCGGCGAGCGCCAGCCCCGGCACCGGCCCGGTGGGCCGCTCCCGGGGGGTGACGCGCCGGGCGCGGGGGCCCGTGAGGGCCGTCACCGGTCGGCTGGCAGGTCGTAGACGCGCCGAATGCTGGTGCCGAGGCGGGCGATGTCGGCGCCGTACACATGCAGGGAAAGGGCCGGACCCGTCCCGGAGTTGCGGACGAGATGGATGTCGCCGGGCGGGGCGAACGCGGCGACCGTCCCGGCCGGGTTGACCACATCCCCGGTGGCGACGAGCCGGGCGCTCGTGCCGTGCGGAACCAGCCGGTAGCGCCGCTCGTGCTCCTCGCCCCGGTGGACCCCCGTCACGCACCACGACACATGGTCGTGGACGGGCGTGCACTGTCCGGGCAGCCAGACCAGGGCGACCACGGAGAAGCTGCCGTCGCGCTCGGCGTGCAGCACGTGCTGGCGGTAGTGCCGCGGGTCGCCCTCGCACTGCTCCGCCGTGAGGAGGTCGGGCCGGCCGAGGTGCGGCAGTAGCCTCTCCGCCACCATGTAGGCCGTGGGTTCGGGAGGGAGGCCGCGGTTCACGGTCTCCCGTATCTCCGTCACCAGGGAGCGGAGCCGGGCGGTCGTGGCGGGAGGGGCGACGGTGGCCGGGTTCGCAGTCGTCATGCCCGCAGCGTCCGCCCGGCCGTCCGGAGACGTCCAGGAGCGATCGCTTGCAGGGTCCTCAACTTCCGCTTATGGATGGAGAGAAGGGGTCCGGCCGCGGGGCGGGCACCGGGCGGCGTCCCGGCGGCTCAGCAGCCGGTCTTGCGCTCGGCCACCGCGACGAGACGGTCCAGCACCAGCGCGGTGGCGGGGATGCGCAGTTGCTCCCGCAGCGCGTACGCGCCGACCCGGCGGCGGGTGTGCGGTTCCACGATCCTTCCCGTCACCTTGGAGTGGCAGAGGAACGAGAGCACGAGCTGCGGGACCACGGCGATGCCCACACCCGACGCCACGAGGCTCTGCAACACCAGGTTGTCGTCCGTGGTGCAGGCGATGTCGGGTGCGAACCCCTCCTCGGCGCAGGCGTGCAGGAAGTTGGCGCGACAGCGCAGGCAGCCCGCTATCCACCGTTCGCAGGCGAGGTCCGCCAGCCGTACGGCCCGCCGCCTGGCCAGTGGGTGGCCGGTGGGCAGCAGCACCGTCAGAGGGTCTTCCAGCAGCGGCACTTCGGCCAGCTCCTCGGGGACCTCGGCGGTGTGGCCGGGGTAGCTGAAGGCCAGGGCGATGTCGCAGTCGCCGCGGGCCACCAGCCGCAGGGACTCAGGAGGCTCGCTCTCGGTCAACTCGATGCGGATGCCGGGGTGTTCGGCCGCGATGGCGGCCATGGTCTCCGGGATGAGGGTCGCACAGGCGCTGGGGAACGCGCACACCCGCACGCGTCCCGAGCGCAGTCGGGCGATGGCGTCGATCTGCTGTTGTGCCGCCGAGAGGCTGTCGAGGATCGTCCCGGCGTGCCGGGTCAGCGCCTCCCCGGCCTCGGTGAGCCTGATGCCGCGCCCGACCCGGGTGAACAGGGGGGTGCCGATATCCCGCTCCAGCGCCTTCATCTGCTGGCTGACCGCGGGCTGGGTGTAGCCGAGCGAACGGGCAGCTGCCGAGTAGGAGCCAGTCCTGACCACCTCATGGAAAGTCCTGATGTACCGGGAATCGAACACGGCAGAAGCATAAGCAGAATTTGGGTGGCCGCAGGTGACGAATGCCGGTCGTCCGTGGCGGGTTCGGGCCCGCGGGGTGGCCGCGCGTCCATGCCCGCGGGCGAACGGGGCGCGCCGGACGGGACGCGCCGGACGGGACGCGCCGGACGGGCATTCCCACGGCACCGGGACGCCCCCCGCCCTGACGGTCGTTGCCTGGACGTCGGAGGAACGGGCGTGGCGCGGCCCCCTCCGTGGCGGCCGCGCCGGCTCCGGTGCGCGCCGGTGCGTCAGGCGCCCATGCTGAACGTCGCCGGGTCGGGTCCGAGGCGCCGGCCCTCGTCGAGGGCGGCGAACGCCGCGAGGTCGTCGTCGTCCAGCTCGAAGCCGAAGACGTCGATGTTCTCCCGGATCCGCGACGGCGTCACGGACTTGGGGATCACGACGTTCCCGAGCTGCAGATGCCAGCGGAGCACGACCTGCGCCGGGGTTCTTCCGTGCTTCTGGGCGACCGCGACGATCGTGGGGACCTCCAGCAGTCCGCGGCCCGAGCCCAGCGGCGACCACGCTTCGGTGGCGATGCCGTGCTTGGCGTGGAAGGCCCGTGACTCGGCCTGCTGGAACTGCGGGTGCAACTCGATCTGGTTCACGGCCGGGACGACGGAGGTCTCGCCGAGCAGCCGTTCCAGGTGCTCGGGACGGAAGTTGGAGACACCGACGGCCCGGGCGCGGCCCTCGGCGAGGATGGTCTCGAACGCCTTGTACGTGTCCACGTACGCGTTCTTGGACGGCACCGGCCAGTGGATCAGGTACAGGTCCACGTAGTCGAGGCCGAGCCGGGAGAGGGAGGCGTCGAAGGCGCGGAGCGTCGAGTCGCGGCCCTGGTCGGCGTTCCAGAGCTTGGTGGTGACGAACAGTTCCTCGCGGGGGATCCCGGAGGCCGCGACGGCCTTGCCGGTACCCTTCTCGTTCTCGTAGACGGCAGCCGTGTCGATGCTGCGGTAACCGGCCTCCAGGGCCGCGCCGACGGCCTTCGCCGCCTCGTCGTCCGGCACCTGCCACACGCCGTAGCCGAGCTGCGGCATGGCGACGCCGTTGTTGAGGGTGATGGAGGGGACCTTGCTCACGAGCGGTCGATCCTTACGTCGGTCGGTGTCTTGCTGCCATGGTCAACGATCATTCGGGCGGACGCATTCCCGAGGGACCTCCGGCGTTCCGGGCAGCCCCTCGCAGCGGGACCGGTCCAAACCATCGACCGGAGATCCACCTGCCGCGACCCTAATGCACATCGCTGAACGTGGTGCATGAATGTGAACGCCGCGCTCGATCCGTCCCCTTGTGACCGGATGACCCGGGGCAGGCACCGTCGGGCACCCCCGAGCATGCAGGCCCTTCCCCCCCCCGCCACGGACGTCCTCGTGCCCGGCGCGTCTCAGCGGTACAGCGCGTCCACCTCGGTCGCGTACGCCGTCTCGATCGCCTTGCGCTTCAGCTTCAGCGACGGCGTCAGCAGCCCGTGCTCCTCGCTGAACGGATGCGCCAGTATCCGGAAGGTGCGGATGGACTCGGCCTGCGACACGAGCGTGTTGGCCGCCACCACCGCCCGCCGGATCTCCGTTTCCAGGTCCGGGTCGCGCACCAGGTCCGCCGGTTTCATCGGCGGCCGGCTGCGCATCGCCAGCCAGTGCTCGACGGCCTCGTGGTCCACGGTGACCAGCGCCGCGATGTAGGGGCGGTCGTTTCCGACGACGATGCACTGGGCCACCAGCGGGTGCGCCCGCACTCGCTCCTCCAGGCCGATCGGCGACACGCTCTTGCCGCCGGACGTCACCAGGATCTCCTTCTTCCGCCCGGTGATCGTCAGATAGCCGTCCTCGTCCAGGGCCCCGAGATCCCCGGTGGCCAGCCAGCCGTCCTTGAGGACGGCGTCCGTGGCCTTGGGGTCGTTGAGGTAGCCGGAGAAGACCTGCGGTCCGTGCAACCACACCTCGCCGTCCTCGGCGATGTGCACCGTCGTGCCGGGGATCGGCTGCCCGACCGTGCCGTACTTGGTGCGCTCGGGGGGGTTCGCGGTGGCCGCGGCGGAGGACTCCGTCAGGCCGAAGCCCTCGAAGACGGTGACTCCGGCGCCCGCGAAGAACAGTCCGAGGCCGCGGTTCATGGCCGAGCCGCCGGACATCGCGTGCCGCACCCGGCCGCCCATGGCCTCGCGGACCTTGGCGTAGACGACCTTCTCGAAGAACTGGTGCCGCAGGCGCAGGCTCGCCGACGGCCCGGGGCCGAGGCCGAACGCGCGGTGCTCCACGGCCTCCGCGTACCGCACCGCCACGTCGACGGCCTTGTCGAACGGTCCGGCCCTGCCCGCTGCCTCCGCCCTGCGCCGCGCGGCGTTGAAGACCTTCTCGAAGATGTACGGGACGGCCAGGATGAACGTCGGCCGGAACGAGGCGAGGTCGGCGATCAGGGCGGTGGCCTGGAGCACCGGCTGGTGGCCCAGCTTGACCCGCCCCAGGATCGCCGCGACCTCCACCATCCGGCCGAAGACGTGTGCGAGCGGAAGGAAGAGGAGCGTCGAGGCCTCGTCTCCCGGCTCGGAGTGGAACACGGGCTCCCAGCGGCCGACGAGCGTCTCGGTCTCGTACATGAAGTTGGCGTGCGTGAGCACGCACCCCTTGGGCCGGCCGGTGGTGCCGGAGGTGTAGATCACCGTGGCGATGGACTCCGGGGTCACGGCCCTGCGGTGCCGGTGCACCACGTCGTCGTCGATGTGCGCGCCCGCCGTGAAGAGTTCGTCGACGGCCCCCTTGTCGAGCTGCCACAGCCGCTTGAGGTGCGGCAGACGGTCGATGACCGAGCCGACCGTCATGGCGTGGTCCTCGTGCTCGACCATGCAGGCCGAGACCTCGGCGTCGTGCATCATCCACAGGACCTGTTCGGCGGACGAGGTGGGGTAGACCGGTACGGACTGGGCGCCCACCGCCCACAGTGCGAAGTCGAACAGCGTCCACTCGTACCGGGTGCGGCACATGATCGCGACGCGGTCACCGAACCTCACCCCGTGGGCGAGCAGCCCCTTGGCCAGCGCGAGCACCTCGTCACGGAACTCGGCGGACGTCACGTCGTGCCATGCGCCGTCGTCGTCCTTGCGGCCGAGGGCCACCCGGCCCGGGTCGGTCCGGGCGTGGTCGAACACGGCATCCGCCAGCCCGCCGACAGGGGGTGCCGTCGCCAAGGGGGGAACCGTGAACTCACGCATTGACCTGCTCCTTGTGGCGCTCCGCACAGCGCCGGTGACGGTACCCCACCGGGCGTTCGCGCGGGAGAGCCTTGAGCAACTCGGTACATTCCGCATCGACGCTGGTCAGCCGCATGGATTCGGCCAACCTCGTTGTGGCCGCGCCGTGTTCTGACCGAAGAGTAAGTGACGCTCGCGCGAATCTGCACCGAATCTGTACGCGGTAAGCACGCCCCGGTCTGCCTTCCGTGTCCGGTTTGGGGGTCCGCGGATGGGGTTCGGAGGTTCCCGCCCGGTGCCGGTGCCGGGCGCCGGGTGCCGGGCGCCGGGTGCCGGGCGCCGGGTGCCGGCGGTGGCTGCCGGCCGTCCCGGGCCTGCCCGGCGACAGGGTCCCGGGTCAGCGCGTGCCGTCCGCCGGGTGGTGCAGCCGGTCGACGCCGGCGAGGATCGCGGCGGCGAGCGCGTCCGCAGCCTCCCGGGTTCCGTGGCGTGCGCCGGCCCGGTGGCCGTGCAGCAGGACGAAGTCCACGCCCCCCAGCTCCGGCAGTCCCGCACGGGCCGGGACCGGGGCCAGACCGGGCGGGATCAGCCCGCGCGTATGGGCCATCACGCCCAGCCCCGCACGCGCCGCCGCGACCAGGCCGCTCAGGCTCCCGCTCGTGCAGGCGATGCGCCACGCCCGGCCGTGCGCCTCCAGCACCTCCAGCGCCCGGGCCCGGGTGATGCCGGGCGGCGGGAACACGATCAGCGGCACCGGACGCTCCGGGTCCAGCCGCAGCTGAGGCGCGCCGATCCAGGTCAGCGCGTCCTGCCATACCAGGTCGCCGTGGGTGCCGCCGGTGCGGCGCTTGGCGAGGACCAGGTCGAGTCGGCCCGCCCCCAGCTGCTCGTGCAGCGTGCCGGACAGCTCGACGGTCAGTTCCAGGTCGACCTCGGGATGGTCGCGGCGGAACGACTCCAGGATCTCGGGGAGGCGCGTCAGTACGAAGTCCTCGGAGGCGCCGAAGCGGAGCCGGCCCCGCAGCCGGGTGCCCGTGAAGAAGGCGGCCGCCCGTTCGTGCGCCTCCAGGATGGTCCGGGCGAAGCCCAGCATCGCCTCGCCGTCCTCGGTGAGCTCCACGCTGTGGGTGTCCCGGGTGAACAGTTGCCGCCCCGCCGCCTCCTCGAGCCGGCGCACGTGCTGGCTGACGGTCGACTGCCGCACGCCCAGCCGGCGCGCCGCCCGGGTGAAGCTCAGGGTTTGCGCCACGGCGAGGAACGTCCGCAGCAGGCCGGGGTCGTACACGCCCCCCATGCTAGCCGCTCATCGCGAAACGTGATGACAGTCAGAGCGGTATACGGGATTCCCGATCGCCCGGGTGGTGTGGACCATGGAGAGGGCGTGATCCGTACCGAGAGCAAGTGGAGCACATGAGCCGCCGCACCTCCCTCCGGTCGCCGTACCGGCTGCCGGTCGATCCGTACGTGCTCATGCTGCTCGGCACCGTGCTCCTCGCGGCGCTGCTCCCCGCCTCCGGAACCGCGGCCACCGTCGCGGGCGGGGCCTCCACCGGGGCCGTCGCCCTGCTCTTCTTCCTCTACGGAGCCCGGCTGTCGGCCAGGGAGGCCCTGGAAGGGCTGCGGCACTGGCGGCTCCACGCGACGGTGCTGGCCGCCACCTTCGTCGTCTTCCCGCTGCTGGGCCTCGCCGCGGGCGGTCTCGTCCCCGCGGTGCTGACCCCGTCGCTCCACGACGGGCTGCTCTTCCTGTGCCTGGTGCCGTCGACGATCCAGTCCTCCATCGCCTTCACCTCGATGGCCCGCGGCAACGTCCCCGCGGCGATCTGCGCGGGGTCCTTCTCCAGCCTCGCCGGAATCGTGCTCACCCCGCTGCTGGCCGCTCTGCTGCTCGACAGCGGCGCCGGCGGCCTCTCGGCGGACGGGCTGCTGAGGATCGTGCTCCAGCTGCTGGTGCCGTTCCTGGCGGGGCAGTTGCTGCGCCGCCGGATCGCGGGCCTCCTCGCGCGCCGGCGCCGGCTCCTGGGCATCGTCGACCGCGGCTCGATCCTGCTGGTCGTCTACACCGCGTTCAGCCAGGGCATGGTCTCCGGCATCTGGCACCAGGTCACCCCGGTGCGGCTGGGCGCGCTGCTGCTCGTCGAGGCGGTGCTCCTCGCGGTGATGCTCACACTCACCTGGTACGGGCCGAAGCGCCTCGGCTTCGGCCGCGCGGACCGGGTCGCCATCCAGTTCGCCGGCTCCGAGAAGAGCCTGGCCGCGGGGCTTCCGATGGCGAGCGTCCTCTTCGGCGCACAGGCAAGCCTGGCCGTGCTGCCGCTGATGCTGTTCCACCAGGCGCAGCTGATGGTCTGCGCGGTCATCGCCCGGCGGCGGGCGGCGGACCCGCTGCCGGAGGAGGCCGCGACCGGGCCCGGTCCGGGGCGGGTCTCCGCGCGCTGAGCCCCGTCCCGCGGACAAGCCCCCGGCCGGCCTGGGGCGCTCCCCGGGGGCCGGTTCCGTCACACCCCCGAGTGAAGGGCGATGCGTTCCGCGCCCGCGTACACGTTCATGTCCGGCCCGCGCAGGAAGCCGACCAGGGTCAGCCCGGTCTCCGTCGCCAGGTCGACGGCCAGCGAGGACGGTGCGGAGACCGCCGCGAGCACCGGAATCCCCGCCATGACCGCCTTCTGCGCCAGCTCGAACGACGCCCTGCCCGACACCAGCAGGATCACCCGCGACAGCGGCAGCAGGTCCTCACGCACCGCGCGGCCGATCAGCTTGTCCACGGCGTTGTGCCGGCCGACGTCCTCGCGGACGTCGAGCAGTTCGCCCTCCTCGGAGAAGAGCGCGGCGGCGTGCAGGCCCCCGGTCCGGTCGAAGACACGTTGCGCCGCTCGCAGCCGGTCGGGGAGGACGGAGAGCAGTCCGGGCTCGATCCGGACGGGGGGAGCGTCGGCGACGGGGAACCGGGCGATGGTGCGCACCGCGTCGAGGCTGGCCTTGCCGCACAGCCCGCACGAGGACGTGGTGTAGACGTTGCGTTCGAGCGTGATGTCGGGGACGGGGACGCCGGGCGAGAGCTGTACGTCGACGACGTTGTAGGTGTTGGTGCCGTCGTCCTCGGCACCGGCGCAGTACACGATCGACCGCAGTTCCGAGGCGGAGCCGATCACGCCCTCGCTGACCAGAAAGCCGGCCGCGAGGGCGAAGTCGTCGCCCGGGGTGCGCATGGTGATCGCCAGCGGGCGGCCGTTCAGCCGGATCTCCAGTGGTTCCTCGGCGACGAGGGTGTCCGGCCGGGTGGTCACCGCCCCGTTCCTGATCCGGATGGTGCGGCGGCGCTCGGTGACCCGTCCCATGGTGATCAGTCCCGACTCTGTGCGTTGGAGCGTGCGCGGTGCGCCGCGCGGTCTCGTGCGGGTGCGCGAGGCGTTCGGCGACGATCTCATTGTCCTGCACGGTCCGCCGCGTCCGGCACGGGCGGTGGCCGCCCGTGCCTGACTCATGCCGTCGCCGTCGCCGTCGCCGTCGCCGTCGCCGTCGCCGTCGCCGTCGCCGTCGCGCAGGCGTGTGGCAGCGTGGCAGCGTGGACGGCGACATNGCAGGCGTGTGGCAGCGTGGCAGCGTGGACGGCGACATCCCTCGTCCGACGACAGGAGCCGGTGATGGCCGGGGAGATCTCGTTCTTCGAACTCGGCGTCGAGGACCCCAGGAAGGCCCGCACCTTCTACGGCGGCCTCTTCGGCTGGACCTTCGAGGACGTGCCGGGCGGCACCGGCTTCGCGGTCACCACGCCCACCGTCCCCGGCGGGGTGCACGGAGCCGACGCCGAAGCCGTGCCGTACGTCTTCTTCAAGGTCGACGACCTGGCGTCGGCGCTCGAACGGATCGTCGAGCTTGGCGGCACGGTCGAGGGCCCCGACGCCGAGGCGGCGGACAGCGTCACGCGCTTCGGCCGCTTCCGGTTCTGCCGCGACGACCAGGGCTCGCCCTTCGGGATCCACGAACCGCCCGGGCGCCGAGCACGCAGCACGGGATCCGCGCCGGCCGCGGGGCGCCGCCGACTGGGCGGAGCCTCCAACCCGCGCGGGTGAATCCTGTCGGTTCGGCCGCCCCCCTACCCGCCGGTCGCTGACGAGACTGGATGGTTCCTGACCTCGACACAAAGGGGGTGCCCGGGCAATGACCGGCACTCGTATCGCCGCGCTCGGGCACCACCGGCCCGCCCGGGTACTCACCAACGAGGACCTGGCGCGGACGGTCGACACCAGCGACGAATGGATCACCAGCCGGGTCGGCATCAGGACGCGCCACATCGCGGGCCCCGAAGAGCCGGTGGACGAACTCGCCGCCCACGCCGCCGCGAAGGCCCTCGCCGCCGCCGGGCTCGCCCCCGCCGACATCGACCTCGTCCTCGTCGCCACCTCGACCGCGACCGACCGCTCCCCGAACACCGCGGCCCGCGTCGCCGCCAGGCTCGGGATGGGTTCCCCGGCGGTCATGGACCTCAACGTCGTCTGCGCCGGCTTCACCCACGCCCTCGCCACCGCCGACCACGCGATCCGGGCCGGCTCCGCCGTCCGGGCCCTCGTCATCGGCGCCGACAAGATGTCCGCCGTCACCGACTGGACCGACCGCACCACCTGCGTCCTCGTCGGCGACGGGGCCGGCGCCGCGGTGGTGGAGGCCTGTGACGAGAGCGAAGCGGGCATCGGTCCCGTGCTGTGGGGCTCGGTCCCCGGGATGGGGCACGCGGTGCGGATCGAGGGCACTCCGCCCCGCTTCGCGCAGGAGGGCCAGTCCGTCTACCGCTGGGCCACCACCCAGCTCCCGCCGATCGCCCGCCGGGTCTGCGAACGGGCCTCGGTGGCGCCCGAGGACCTCGCCGCCGTCGTACTGCACCAGGCCAACCTGCGGATCATCGAGCCCGTCGCCGAGCGGATCGGCGCGGTGAACGCCGTCGTGGCCCGTGACGTCGTCGAGTCAGGCAACACCTCGGCCGCCTCGATCCCGATGGCCCTGGCCCGGCTGCTCGAACGCGGCGACATCCCTTCGGGAGCGCCCGCGCTCCTCTTCGGGTTCGGCGGAAACCTGTCGTACGCGGGCCAGGTCGTCCGCTGCCCCTGAGAGACCCGCTCGGTAGACCGTAGACGATAGCCAATCGCCGTCCCGCAGCGCCGAGGACCGAGGGGAGGCCGATGTCGTCCGCAGGACTGCCGCGGGGAACCGTGCCCCGGCTGGAGCGGCCGGGCCCGCTGCGCGAGGGGGTGTACGAGGCACTGCTCGAGCTCATCGTCACCCGCGTACCGGAGCCCGGCCGGCATCTCGTCGAGAGCGAGCTCGCGGGTCACCTGGGGGTGTCGCGCCAGCCCGTACGGGAGGCACTGCAGCGGCTCAACGCCGAGGGACGGGTCGACCTGCGCCCCGCCCAGGGGGGGGCGTTCGTCCACGAGCCCGCCGAGGAGGAGGCCGACCAGCTGCTGTCGGTCCGTACGCTGCTGGAGGCCGAGGCCGCCCGGCTGGCCGCCGCGAACGCGGGGACGTCCGGCGTCACCGCGCTGGAGGAGCTCTGCGACCGGGGCGAGCGGGCGGTGGCGGCCGGCGACCTGGACTTGGCGGTCGCCGCCGCCTTCCACGCCAAGGTGATGGAGCTCGCCGGCAACGCGGTGCTCGCCGAACTGGCCGGCCGGGTCGACCGGCGCGTGCGCTGGTACCGCACCCCCGTCGCCTGGCAGCGCGGCGAGCAGTCGTGGATCGAGCACCGCGAACTGATCGCGGCAGTCTCGGCACGCGACGAGCACCGGGCGACCGAGGTCATGCGCGCCCACACGGAACGCACCCGCCGCACCCATCACGAGCGCGAGCCCTGCACCCGCCGTACCCACCACGAGCGCGAGCCCCGAAGCCGGAGACCGATGCGCGAGGGTGAGGACCGGCGGCCGGCGCTCGGCCCACGCGCACGAGGCCGGAGTCCACGCGCCCACTCCGCCCGCGGCCTGAGGTGCGCGCCCCCGCGGCCCTGGCGCATCCTTTCTATGTGACCTGGTACGGCGCGGCCAGGCCCGGCGCGCGCACGGAGCGCGGGCCGCAGCGCGAGACGAGCAGCGGCGCGGTCCACCCCCTGGACGAGCTCGGACTGGTGCTCGCCGAGGCCGCGGTCCACTCGATCGGCGCGGTGGGGGGCCATGCCGGCGGTGTGTACCTGCGCTCCCGAACGCCCGGTCTGCTGCGCCTCGCCGTGGTCGTGGGACTCCCCGGGGACCTGATGCGCCCGTGGTGGCGCATGCACGTCAACAGGCCCTTCCCCGTGGCCGAGTGCCACCGCCGCTCCCAGCTCATCCACCTCGCTGACGGCGAAGAGGCCATGCGACGCTTCCCGCAGCTCATGGCGGGTCTGCCGTTCCCGTTCAGCTCCCTGTACGCGCCGGTCAGAAGCGGCGACGAGCGCTTCGGCGTCCTGGTGGCCCTGGGCCCCGCCACCGCCGGGGAACCGGTCGCCGAGGCCGACAGGCGGCGCTTCGCCGACGCGGGGACCCGGCTGGGCGCCGCTCTCGGCGAACTCCACCACGACGGCACTCCCGTCCGCTGGGACGGCGAGCCCTTCGTCGTCCAGGCACCGGACTCGACGGCCCGTCCCGTGCGCATCGGTACGTTCGACTGGGACCTCGGCAGCGGAGCGCTCACCGCGGACGAGGAACTCTGCGCCATCCTCGGAGTCGATCCCGCCGGCTTCACCGGCACCATCGGCGGGCTCACCGCCCACGTCACGCCGGAGGACGCCTACCAGCTGTGGGCGGTGGCCCGCGAGGCCGCCCAAACCGGCCGCCCCGTGGTGCGCCGGATCCGGATCTGCCGCGACGACGCCCCGCCGTCCCTGGTGGAACTGACCGGCCGCCCGGTCCACGCGTCCCCCGGCATCGGCACGCGCCGTGTCACCGGGTCCCTCATCGACCTCGGCACCGGGGTGGTCTCCGCAGAGGCCGGCGACCGGCTCCCGGACGGGCTGTTCGCCCTCGACCGCTCCTGCCGCATCACCTACGCCAACCACAGCGCCGAGGACCTCATCGGGACTCCCCGCGACCAGCTCGTCGGCCGGGTGCTGTGGGAGGCCGTGCCGTGGCTCGACCGCCCGGGCTACTGGGACCACTACCGGGCGGTGCTGCTCGCGCACACACCCGTCCAGTTCCGCGCCGGCCGCGAGGAGGACGACTGGGTCACCGTCTCCCTCTTCCCCGGCCGGGAAGGGGTGACCGGAACCCTCGCCGCCGCCGATCGCCCCGACTACGCACCGGGTTCCGTCAGCTTCCCCGGCGCCGGCCTGGGCCCCTTCGCGTCGCCCGCAGACCGCGCCAGCGCCCTGTACCGGCCGGTCGCCCTCGCGATCGCCCTCACCGAGGCCGTCACCGCGCGCCAGGTCTCGGCGGTCGTCACGGAGGAACTGCTCCCCGCGTTCGGCGGCCGGCAGCTGGCCATCTACGTCCTCCACGAGCGCCATCTCTACCTGGCTTGGGAGACCGGCTTCCCGGCCGGTTTCCTCGCGCCCTTCGACGGGGTCGGGCTCGACGCCCGCATCCCCGGCGTGGAAACCCTCACCACCGGCCGCCCCATCTTCTTCGAGTCCATGGACAAGCTGGCCGCGGCCTATCCGGGGCTCGCGATCGACGCCTCCGTCGGCGCACGGGCCTTCCTGCCGCTGATCGCCTCCGGCCGGCCCGTCGGTTCCTGCATTCTCGGCTTCGACCACCCGCGCGGCTTCGCCCCCGAGGAGCGCACCGTCCTCACCGCCCTCGCCGGACTGATCGCGCAGGCCCTCGAACGCGCCCAGCGCTACGACAGCGAGTCCGCGCTGGCCCGCGGGCTCCAGGACGCCCTGCTGCCGCACCGACTGCCCGTCATCAAGGACGTGGAGACCGTCGGCCGCTACCTCCCGGGTACGCAGGGCATGGACGTCGGCGGAGACTGGTACGACGTCATCGACACGGACCGCGGCCTCGCGCTCGTCATCGGCGACGTCCAGGGCCACGGCGTCCCCGCCGCCGCCATCATGGGCCAGCTGCGCAGCGCGGTACGGGCGTTCGCCCTCGCCGACCGGGAACCCGACGAGGTGATGAGCGGGACCAACCGGCTCCTCATCGATCTGGACCCGGCGCAGTTCGCCACGTGCTGCTACGTCCTCCTCGACCCGGCGACCGGGACCGCGCACGCCGTTCGCGCCGGGCACCCCCAGCCGCTGCTGCGCGGGCCCGACGGTACGACCGAGGTGCTCGACCTGCCCGGCGGGCTCATCCTCGGTGTCGACGCGGAGGAGCACTACCCGGTCTCCGAACTCACCCTGGACCCGGGGGCGGTGCTGGCCCTCTTCACCGACGGGCTGATCGAGGAGGCGGGTACCGACATCGACGCCGGCGTCGAGCGGCTGCGCGCCACCCTCAGCCGGGTCAGCCGGATCACGATCGCCGACACCGCCGACCGGCTGATCCGGGAGGCGCGCCAGGCCACGGACCGCCCCGACGACATCGCACTGCTGCTCACCGCCCGCTGGTCGCAGCGGGAGACGGACCGCACCCTCGCCGGCCCGGGACGGCCGTGACGGCGTTCATCCACGGCATCCGGCCGAGGACCGTACGCCCGCTCCGCACGGAGCCGGGGTCCGTCGGCAAGTCCGGCCACCGGTTCCCGGGGCCGCCACCCGCGACGGACCTCCGTCCCCGCGGCCCGAGCGAACCCGTGGCCGCGCGCCCCAGGCGCCCGCGGGGATCCGGCGTCGCGGCGTGCGGACGGCCGGAGGACGGGGCACGCTGGTCCTGGGGCTGCCGACCGCCCGGCCACGGCCGTGGGGAAGGGGAGCTGCGATGTTCGCGAGACTGAGCAGGTACGAGGGGTCGCCCGTGCCCCCCGGGGGTGACCTGTCCGCACACGCGGAAACGGTCGTCCAGCAGGTCCGGGGACTTCCCGGCTTCCTCGGCGTGTACTGGTTCGTCGACCGGACCACGGGAAATTCCGTCTCGCTGACCCTGTGGGAGGACGAGGAGACCATGCTGGCCAGTGAGGAGAAAGCCGACCGCCTCCGCGTGGACACGGCCCGCCGGGAGGGCCAGCGGATCGTCTCCGTCGACCGCTACGAAGTCGGCTTCAGCCACCTCAAACCCTGACGGCGCCGCGCGGACCGCGCCCCGTTCGGGCACCCGCCCCGAGCTTTGTCCTGGGTGTGGAGAAAGTTGCGGTGGATTGCTGCCCAACTTCTTCCCCCTCGGGGAAAGCGCTGCTACGTTCCCCTCGATAGCCCGACGAAACGGCTGACCGGGATCCCCGCGCCGACGGCGGGGGGAGGGGAGGGGCGCGTGAGACGCATGACGGCTCGGCCCGCCAACGCGCACCAGGCCCGACTGCTCAGACTGTTGCGCGACGGCGGCCCCAACTCCCGCGCCCAGTTGGGCGACCGGGTCGACCTCTCCCGCTCCAAGCTCGCCGTGGAGATCGACCGGCTGCTGGAGATCGGACTGGTCGTCGCCGACGGCCTCGCCGCCTCCCGGGGCGGCCGCCGCTCCCACAACATCCGGCTCGCCCCGAGTCTGCGCTTCCTCGGCGTCGACATCGGCGCCACCTCCGTCGACGTCGCCGTCACCAACGCCGAACTGGAGGTCCTCGGCCACCTCAACCAGCCGATGGACGTCCGCGAGGGCCCGGTCGCCGTCTTCGAGCAGGTTCTCGCGATGGCCGCCAAGCTGAGGGCCTCCGGTCTCGCCGAAGGCTTCGACGGTGCCGGCATCGGCGTACCCGGACCGGTCCGCTACCCCGAAGGCGTCCCCGTCGCACCGCCGATCATGCCCGGCTGGGACGGCTTCCCGGTCCGAGAGGCCCTCAGCCAGGAACTCGGCTGCCCCGTCATGGTCGACAACGACGTGAACCTGATGGCCATGGGGGAGCAGCACGCCGGCGTCGCCCGCTCCGTCGGCGACTTCCTCTGCATCAAGATCGGCACCGGCATCGGCTGCGGCATCGTCGTCGGCGGCGAGGTCCACCGCGGCACCACCGGCAGCGCCGGCGACATCGGCCACATCCGGGTCGAGGCCGGCGGACGCGCCTGCGCCTGCGGCAACAGGGGCTGTCTGGAAGCCCACTTCAGCGGCGCGGCACTCGCCCGCGACGCCGAGGAGGCGGCCCGCACCGGTCAGTCGCCCGAACTCGCCGCGCGGCTGGAGGCCGCGGGCGGCCTCACCGCCGCCGACGTGGCCGCCGCGGCCGCCGCGGGCGACTCCACCGCACTCGACCTGATCCGCGAGGGCGGCAACCGCGTCGGCCAGGTCATCGCCGGGCTCGTCAGCTTCTTCAACCCCGGGCTGGTCGTGATCGGCGGCGGTGTCACCGGTCTCGGCCACACCCTGCTCGCCAGCGTCCGCACCCAGGTCTACCGGCAGTCCCTGCCGCTGGCCACCGGAAACCTCCCCATCGTGCTGGGCGAACTGGGCCCCACCGCCGGAGTGATCGGCGCGGCCCGGCTCATCAGCGACCACCTGTTCTCCCCGGTCTGATCCGCCCGGACCGGTCGGTCCCGTAACGCACCACGGCACCACGCACCTGGTTCCACCCTGCCCGCTCACCGGCCGCACCCGCCGAGGGGACACGCCATGGCACCAGAACCACCCGCACCGCCTGCACCCCAGGACCCGTCCGCACCGCCGCTGCTCACGATGTCCGGCATCACCAAGTCCTTCCCCGGCGTCCGCGCCCTCGACGGCGTCGACCTCGACGTCCAGGCCGGCGAGGTCCACTGCCTCCTCGGCCAGAACGGCGCCGGCAAGTCCACCCTCATCAAGGTCCTCGCCGGAGCCCACCAGCCCGACGACGGACGGATCACCTGGCGCGGCGAACCCGTCGCGCTCAGGTCGCCCATCGCCGCCATGCGCCTCGGCATCGCCACCATCTACCAGGAACTCGACCTGGTGGAGGGCCTGTCGGTCGCCGAGAACGTCTTCCTCGGCCATGAACCCACCGCCGCCGGGTTCGTCGTCCGCGGCCGCGAGGCCCGCCGCGCCGCCACCGCGCTGCTGCGCCGCCTCGGCCACCCCGAGATCGACCCCGGCCGCCGGGTCGGCAGCCTCTCCGCCGCCCAGCGGCAGATCGTCTCCATGGCCCGCGCCCTCTCCCACGACGTACGCCTCATCGTCATGGACGAACCCTCCGCTGCCCTCGACCCCGACGAGACCGACAACCTCTTCCGCATCGTCGCCGGCCTCACCGCCGACGGCGTCGCCGTCGTCCACATCTCCCACCGCCTGGAGGAGATACGCCGCATCGGCGACCGGGTCACCGTCCTCAAGGACGGCCGCGCCGTCGCCGGGGGACTCCCAGCCAAGGCCACTCCCACGCGCGACATCGTTGCCATGATGACCGGCCGCGACGTCGAGTACGTCTTCCCCGGCCGGCCCGCGGCCCCGCCCCGGGCGGAACCCGTGCTCCGAGTCGAAGGCCTCAGCCGCGACGGCGAGTTCGCACCCGTCGACCTCGAACTGCGCCCGGGGGAGATCCTCGGCCTCGCCGGACTCGTCGGCTCCGGACGCTCCGAGATCCTGGAGACCGTCTACGGGGCCCGCAAGCCCACCACCGGCCGCGTCACCGTCGGCGGCCGCCCCCTCGAACCCGGCAGCGTACGCTCCGCCGTCCGCGCCGGCCTCGGCCTCGCCCCCGAGGAACGCAAGGCCCAGGGCCTGCTGATGCTCGAATCCGTCACCCGCAACGTGTCGGTGTCCTCCCTCTCCCGCTACTCCCGGGGCGGCTGGCTCGACCGCGGCGCCGAACGCCGCGACGCCCGGCGGGCCACTCGGGAGCTGTCGCTGCGACCCGACAACCCCGACGCCCGGATCCGCACCCTGTCCGGCGGCAACCAGCAGAAGGCCGTCCTCGCCCGCTGGCTGCTGCGCGGCTGCCGCGTCCTGCTCCTCGACGAGCCCACCCGCGGCGTCGACGTCGGCGCCCGCGCCGAGCTCTACGCCGTCATCCGCGGGCTCGCCGACGAAGGACTCGCCGTCCTCCTCGTCTCCAGCGAGATCCCCGAAGTGCTGGGCCTCGCCGACCGGGTGCTGGTGCTCCGGGAAGGCCGCGTCGTCCACACGGCGCCCGCCGGGGAGCTGGACGAGCACCGCGTACTCGACCTCGTCATGGAAGGGAGCCCGAGCTCATGACGCAGCCCGCATCCGAGGCCCGGCAGACCCCGCAGCCGCCCGCGGTCGCACCCCCGGCCGCCAAGGCAGTCCGGCCGAAGGCGGGACTGCGGGCCGACGTCCGCAACCTCTCGCTCCTCGGCGTCCTCGCCGTGCTCGTCGCGGTCGGCGGCATCACCAGGCCCGACACCTTCCTGGATACCTCCAACCTCCAACTGGTGCTCACCCAGGCGTCCGTCATCGGCGTCGTCACCGTGGGCATGACCTTCGTCATCACCAGCGGCGGCATCGACCTGTCCGTCGGCGCGATCGTCGCCCTCGCATCCGTGTGGGCGACCACCCTCGCCACCCAGGAGTACGGCTTCGCGGGCATCCTGTTCACCGCGATCGTCGTCGGCGTCGGCTGCGGACTGTTCAACGGCCTGCTCATCGCCTACGGCGGGATGGTGCCGTTCATCGCGACCCTCGCCATGCTCGCCTCGGCCCGCGGCCTCGCCCTGCAGATCACCGACGGCAAGACGCAGATCGTGACCGTCCAGCCGGTGCTGGACCTCGGCGTCCCCGACTCCTACCTCCTCGGCATCCCGCCGCTGGTACTGGTCTTCGCCGCCGTCACCGCCCTCGGCTGGCTGCTGCTGAACCGGACGACCTTCGGACGGCGCACCGTCGCCGTCGGTGGCAACGCCGAGGCGGCCCGGCTCGCCGGCATCGACGTACGCCGCCAGCGGCTCTACCTCTACCTGCTGTCCGGACTGTGCTGCGGCATCGCGGCCTTCCTGCTGGTCGTCCTCTCCGGATCCGGCCAGAACACCAACGGCAACCTCTACGAACTCGACGCCATCGCCGCGGCGATCATCGGCGGCACCCTGCTCAGCGGCGGCCGCGGCACCATCGTCGGATCCGTCCTCGGCGTCCTCGTCTTCACCACCATCACCAACATCTTCGCCCTCAACAACCTGGAGAGCGCCGTCCAGCAGATCGCCAAGGGAGCGATCATCGTGGCCGCCGTCCTGGTCCAGCGCAGCACCCTGCGCGACGGCGAGGCGTGACGCAGCGCCGCCGGCATCTCCTCACTCCCGTCCCACCTCCGCCCCGCACCTCCCGGCCCACCCGCACGCCCGAATCCAGAGGGGTTGAACCGCCATGCCAGAAATCCCCGCCACCAGCCGCAGAGGACTGCTCTTCGGCACCGCCGCCGTCTCCGCGGGCGCCCTCCTCACCGCCTGTACCAGCAACGAGCCGAAGAACGCCGCCACGGCCACCGGCAACGCCCCCGCCGCCGACGCCACGTCCGGCAAACCGGTCACCATCGGCTTCGCCGGCCCGCAGGCCGACCACGGCTGGCTCGCCGCCATCAACGCGAACGCCAGGCAGCGTGCCGGGAAGTACGCGGACGTCACCCTGGAGATCACCGAGGGCTCCAACGACACCGCCGCCCAGATCGGCCAGATCCAGACCCTCATCAACAAGAAGGTCGACGTCCTGGTGATCCTGCCGGCCGACGGCAAGGCCCTCACCCAGGTCGGACTGCAGGCCATGAAGGCCGGCATCCCCGTCGTCAACCTGGACCGCGTCTTCGCCTCACCGCAGGCCTACCGCTGCTGGATCGGCGGCGACAACTACGGCATGGGCCTCAACGCGGGCCGCTTCATCGGCGAACGGCTCAAGGACAAGCCCGACGCCAAGGTCATCGAGCTCGCCGGGATGGACAACCTGGAACTCACCAAGCAGCGCACCCAGGGCTTCGACGACGCCCTCAGGAACTACCCCAACGTCCGCAAGGTCGCCCGCCAGGCCGCCGAGTTCACCGTCGAGTCCGGCCAGGCCAAGATGGCCCAGCTGCTGCAGGCGCAGAAGCAGTTCGACGCGCTGTGGAACCACGACGACGACCAGGGCGTGGGCGCCCTGCGGGCCGTCCAGCAGGCAGGCCGGGACGACTTCCTGATGGTCGGCGGCGCCGGCGCCAGGTCCGCCATGGACGCCATCAAGGCCGACAACGGCGTGCTGAAGGCGACCGTCCTCTACCCGCCGACGATGGCCGCCTCCGCCGTCGACCTCGCCCGCGCCCTCGGCCAGGGCAGGGGCGTCGGCGGCATGGCCGAACTGGAGATCCCCGCCTCCGTCACCCTCTACTCGGCCGTCGTCACCAAGGACAACGTCGACCAGTACCTGCCCACGGGCTTCAACTGACGTTCCGCCGCCCCCACCGAGCAACCGACGAGGAGGAACCCGTATGGCCGGCAAGGTACAGAGGGACAGCGACAGCGAGGCCGCACCGCCGACACTCGGCGTCGGCATGGTCGGATACGCGTTCATGGGCGCCGCCCACTCACAGGGCTGGCGCACCGCGGGGCGCGTCTTCGACCTGCCGATGCGGCCGGTCCTCGCCGCGGTCGGAGGCCGTGACGCGGTCGCCGTCCGGGCCGCCGCCGCCAAGCACGGCTGGGCGGCGGCGGAGACCGACTGGCGCGCCCTCGTGACCCGGGACGACGTGCAGCTGGTCGACGTCTGCACCCCGGGCGACAGCCATGCGGAGATCGCCGTCGCCGCCCTGGCGGCGGGCAAGCACGTCCTGTGCGAGAAGCCGCTGGCCAACTCGGTCGCCGAGGCCGAGGCGATGGTGGCCGCCGCCGAAGCGGCCGCCGCGCGCGGCCAGGTGGCCATGGTCGGCTTCAACTACCGGCGGGTGCCCGCCATCGCGTACGCCCGCCGGCTGATCGCCGACGAGCGGCTCGGCACACTCCGCCATGTGCGGGTCACGTACCTCCAGGACTGGCTCGTCGACCCCGACTTCCCGCTCACCTGGCGGCTGGAGCGCGAGCACGCGGGCTCCGGGGCGCTCGGCGACCTCGGCGCGCACGCCGTGGACCTCGCGCAGTACCTGGCGGGCGAGCCGCTGGTCGGGGTGTCCGCGCTCACCGAGACCTTCGTCCGTGAACGGCCGCTGCTCGCCGGTGCCTCCACGGGACCGACCGCCACCGCCCCCGACGGGCGCGGCCCGGTCACCGTCGACGACGCCGCCCTGTTCACCGGGCGGCTCGCCTCCGGGGCGCTGGCCTCCTTCGAGGCGACCCGGATGGCCGCGGGCCGCAAGAACGCGCTGCGGCTGGAGATCAACGGCGAACGCGGCTCCCTCGCCTTCGACCTCGAGCGCCTCAACGAACTCTGCTTCCACGACCACACCGAACCCGCGGCGTCGGCCGGCTTCCGGCGGATCCTCGTCACCGAACCCGGTCACCCCTACCTGGAGGCGTGGTGGCCGCCCGGCCACGCCCTCGGCTACGAGCACACCTTCGTGCACCAGGCGCGCGACGTCGTGCACGCCGTCGCCGCCGGGAACACCGCACCGGCACCGTCGTTCGCCGACGGACTCCGGGTGCAGCGGGTGCTCGCCGCCGTGGAGGAGAGCGCCGCGAAGAACGCCGTCTACACCCCCGTCCCGGCGTCCGCCGTCTGACGCCCCACCCGGCCCGCACACCGGCGGGGAGCCCGGGGGTGCTCCCTGCCGGTGGGCCCCGTCCGCGGACCGCCGGTCCGCGGGTCGCCGTCCGAGGAGGTCCTCGCCGTGCCCCGTCCCTTCACCCTGTTCACCGGCCAGTGGGCCGACCTGCCCCTGGAGGAGGTCTGCCGGCTCGCCCGCGACTTCGGCTACGACGGTCTCGAACTCGCCTGCTGGGGAGACCACTTCGAGGTCGACAAGGCTCTCGCCGACCCCTCGTACCTGGACGGGCGGCGGGCGCTGCTCGACAAGTACGGGCTGAAGTGCTGGGCGATCTCCAACCACCTCGTCGGCCAGGCCGTCTGCGACGACCCGATCGACGAGCGGCACCGGGCGATCGTGCCTGCCCGGATCTGGGGCGACGGCGAGCCCGAGGGGGTACGGCGCCGTGCCGCCCGCGAACTGCAGGACACCGCCCGGGCCGCGGCCGCCTTCGGCGTCCGCACCGTCGTCGGCTTCACCGGCTCGTCGATCTGGCACCTGGTCGCCATGTTCCCCCCGGTGCCCGAGCGGATGGTCGAACGCGGCTACGAGGACTTCGCCGCACGCTGGAACCCGATCCTCGACGTCTTCGACGCCGAAGGGGTGCGCTTCGCCCACGAGGTCCACCCTGGCGAGATCGCCTACGACTACTGGACCACGCACCGTGCGCTGGAGGCCGTTGCCCGACGGCCGGCGTTCGGGCTGAACTTCGACCCCAGCCACTTCGTCTGGCAGGACCTCGACCCGGTCGGCTTCCTCTACGACTTCCGCGACCGGATCTACCACGTGGACTGCAAGGAGGCCCGCACCCGGCTCGACGGCCGCAACGGTCGCCTCGGCTCCCACCTCCCCTGGGGCGACCCGCGGCGCGGCTGGGACTTCGTGTCCGCCGGCCACGGGGAGGTGCCCTGGGAGGACGTGTTCCGCATGCTGCGCTCCATCGGCTACGACGGGCCGGTGTCCGTCGAGTGGGAGGACGCCGGAATGGACAGGCTGGCGGGCGCGCCGGAAGCGCTTGCCACTCTGAAGCGGTACGACTTCGACCCGCCGTCGGCGTCCTTCGACGCGGCCTTCGGAGGCAACGGCTAGCCCGTTGGCGCAGGTCGGAGCCTGGCGGCGGCAACCGCCACCGGGCGGTCCTGCCTGCCCGGCAAGGGCTTTGTCCTGATGCGGGAAAAAGTACAACTTCCTTGCCGCACAAGGGCTTTCGGTGCTGGACGAACACCGCTACCGTCCCTGACGTGTACAGGACGCAGCCCTGAGACACGGCCCACATCCCGAACGAGTGACACGACCAGCGTGACGGCGCACGCCGGTCCCCGGATCTTCCGCACGGCAGCACCACCCGCCCGTACGACCGTTCATTCCGGAGGACACACGTGCACACACAACGGCCCGGAGCGCAACGAACCCGCGTCAGAAAGGGCCTCGCGCTCCTCACAGGCGGCCTGCTCGCCGCGACCTCCCTCACCCTCGCCGCCCCCGTCGGCGCCCTCGCGCCCGCGAACGACGCGGCACCCGCCGCGGCCGAGGAGTTCCAGCAGGTGACCCTCGCCAAGGGCGAACCCGAGGTCGGCGAGCCCATGTCGCTCGCCGTACTGCCGGACCGCAGCGTCCTGCACACCTCCCGCGACGGCGAGCTGCGCATGACCGATGCCGCCGGCAGCACCCGCGTCATCGGCACCGTCCCCGTCTACGCGCACGACGAGGAAGGCCTCCAGGGCGTCGGCATCGACCCGGGCTTCGCCCGGAACCGGGCGATCTACCTCTACTACGCGCCCCCGCTGGACACCCCCGCCGGCGACGCCCCCGACGAGGGCACCGCCGCCGACTTCGCAGCGTACGAAGGCGTCAACCGGCTCTCCCGCTTCGTACTCAAGGCCGACGGCACCCTCGACAACGCCAGCGAGAAGAAGGTCATCGACATCCCCGCCACCCGGGGCATCTGCTGCCACGTCGGCGGTGACATCGACTTCGACGCCCAGGGCAACCTGTACCTGTCGACCGGCGACGACTCCAACCCGTTCGCCTCCGACGGCTACACCCCCATCGACGAGCGCCCCGACCGCAACCCCGCCTACGACGCCCGCCGCACCTCCGGCAACACCAACGACCTCCGCGGCAAGATCCTCCGCATCAAGGTCGCCGACGACGGCACCTACACCGTCCCCGACGGCAACCTCTTCACCCCGGGCACCGCCAGGACCCGGCCCGAGATCTACGCGATGGGCTTCCGCAACCCGTTCCGCTTCAGCGTCGACAAGAAGACCGGCGTCGCCTACGTCGGCGAGTACGGGCCCGACGCCGGCGCCGCCGACCCCGAGCGCGGACCGGCCGGACAGGTCGAGTTCGCCCGCATCACCGCACCCGGCAACTTCGGCTGGCCGTTCTGCACCGGCGACAACGACCCCTACGTCGACTACGACTTCGCCACCAAGGCGTCCGGCGCGACGTACGACTGCGCCGCCCCCAGGAACGACTCGCCGCACAACACCGGCCTGGTCGACCTCCCGCCCGCCGAACCCGCATGGATCCCCTACGACGGCGGCTCGGTCCCCGAGTTCGGCACCGGATCCGAGTCCCCCATGGGCGGACCCGTCTACCACTACGACCCCGACCTCGACTCCCCGGTGAAGTTCCCCGAGGCCTACGACGGCGACTTCTTCGCCGGCGAGTTCGGCCGACGGTGGATCAAGCGCATCGAGCACGGCGCCGACGGCACCGTCGGGTCCATCAGCCCCGTCCCCTGGACCGGGACGCAGATCATGGACATGAGCTTCGGCCCGGACGGCGCGCTCTACGTCCTCGACTACGGCACCGCCTGGTTCGGAGGCGACGAGCACTCCGCCCTCTACCGCATCGAGAACGCCACGGGCGGCCGCTCACCCGTCGCCGAGGCCACCGCCGACAAGACCTCCGGCAAGGCCCCGCTCCGCGTCGCGTTCTCCTCGGCCGGCACCACCGACGCCGACGGCGACCCCCTCACCTACAGCTGGGACTTCGGTGACGGCGGCACCTCCACCGCCGCCGACCCCACCCACACCTATCGCAAGAACGGCACCTACACCGCCACCGTCACCGCCGAGGACCCCACCGGGCGCACCGGTTCCGCCGGCGTCCAGGTCGTCGTCGGCAACACCGCACCCAAGGTCACTCTCGAAGTCCCCGCGGAGGGAGCCCTCTTCGGCTTCGGCGACGAGATCCCCTTCAGGGTGAACGTCACCGACCCGGAGGACGGCACCGTCGACTGCGCCAAGGTCAAGGTCACCTACATCCTCGGCCACGACAGCCACGGTCATCCCGTGACCTCCGCCAACGGCTGCACAGGCACCATCAGGACCTCCGCCGACGGCGGACACGACCCCAACGCCAACATCTTCGGCGTCCTCGACGCCGAGTACACCGACGGCGGAGGCGGCGGCCAGGCCGCCCTCACCGGCCACGACCAGGCGCAACTCCAGCCCCGACACCGCCAGGCCGAGCACTTCACCGCCCAGTCCGGCATCAGCGTCATCGACAAGGCGCCCGCCAACGGCGGCAGGACCGTCGGCGACGTCCACGACGGCGACTGGATCTCCTTCAAGCCCTACAACCTCACCGGCACCACCAAGCTCACCGCCCGCGTCTCCTCCGGCGGCGCCGGCGGCTTCCTCGAGGTCCGCACCGGCTCCGCCGGCGGTACCCTCCTCGGCTCCGCCCCCGTACCGGTCACCGGCGGCTGGGAGACCTTCCAGGACATCGACGTGCCCCTGCGCGCCGTAACCAGGAAGACCACCGAACTGTTCCTCGTCTTCAGGGGCGGAGCCGGAGCCCTCTACGACGTCGACGACTTCGAATTCTCCAGCACCCCCGTCGACCGCACCGCCGAACGCGTCCTCGTCTTCTCCAGGACCGCCGGCTTCCGCCACGACTCCATCCCGTCCGGCATCGCCGCACTGAAGGAACTCGGCGCCGCCAACAACATCACCGTCGACGCCACCGAGGAAGCCGGCCAGTTCACCACCGCCAACCTCGCCCGCTACGACGCCGTCGTCTTCCTCTCCACCACCGGCGACGTCCTGGACTCCGACCAGCAGAAGGCGTTCGAGAACTACGTCGCCACCGGAGGCGGCTACATGGGCGTCCACGCGGCCGCCGACACCGAGCACGACTGGACGTTCTACGGCGGACTCGTCGGGGCCCGCTTCCACTCCCACCCGCAGATCCAGAAGGCCACGGTTCGCGTCGAGGACCACGGCCACCCGGCCACCTCCCACCTCGACGAGGCATGGGAACGCACCGACGAGTGGTACAACTACCGCACCAACCCCCGCGGCCAGGCCCGCATCCTCGCCACCCTGGACGAGACCACCTACCAGGGCGGCAACATGAAGGGCGACCACCCGATCGCCTGGTGCCAGACCTACCGGGGCGGCCGCGCCTTCTACACCGGCGGCGGACACACCGAGGAGTCCTACGCCGAGCCCGCCTTCCGGCAGCACCTCCTCGGCGGACTGCGCTACGCCTCCGGCCAGTTCAACGCCGACTGCGAGCCCGCCACCGGCTACCGCGACCTGTTCAACGGCCACACCCTCGAAGGCTGGAAGCAGGCCGGCCCCGGCACGTTCGACGTCATCGACGGGGAACTGCGCACCGTGGGCGGCATGGGCATGCTCTGGTACCAGGCCAAGCAACTGAAGGCGTACTCCCTCATGCTCGACTGGAAACTGGACGGGGACGACAACTCCGGAGTCTTCATCGGCTTCCCCGCCTCCGACGACCCCTGGTCGGCCGTGAACAACGGCTACGAGATCCAGATCGACGCCACCGACGCCCCCGACCGCACCACCGGGGCCGTCTACGGGTTCAAGTCGGCCGACCTCAAGGCCCGCGACCGGGTGCTGCGGCCCCCCGGCCAGTGGAACAGCTACGAGATCAAGGTCCAGGGAGAACGGCTCCAGGTCTTCCTCAACGGAGCGAAGATCAACGACTTCACCAACACCGCCCCGGCACGCAGCCTGAGGGACGGCTACATCGGCATCCAGAACCACGGAGCCGACGACCAGGTGTCCTTCCGCAACATCCGGCTCAAGGAGCTGCCCTCGTCGTCGTAGGGCGACCCCTGCCGGACCCACAAGCCGGCGGCGGGAGGGGAGACGCCGTACCCCCGCCCGCCGCCCCACCACAGCACGCAGGGAGGCAGCCCGTGACGAACACCGACCAACGCCGCACCGGGGTCTGGCTGATCGGAGCCCGCGGCTCCGTCGCCACCACAGCGATCACCGGATGCGCGGCCGTGACCGCCGGACTCCACCCGGCCACCGGCATGGTGACGGAAACGCCGCCGTTCGCCGCGGCCGGTCTGCCATCGTTGTCATCCCTCGTCTTCGGCGGCCACGACACCACTGCCTGCCCGCTGCCCAAACGCGCCGAGCACCTCGCCGGCGGCGGTGTCCTGCCGCACGGACTGCCCATCGCCCTGCGGGCCGAACTCACCGCCGCCGACGAGGAGATCCGCACCGGCGGCCCCCTCCCCGGCGACACCCGCACCGACGCCGAACTCATCACCGCCTTCGCCGCCGACATCACCGCCTTCGTCCGGCGCCACGACCTCGCCCGCACGGTCGTCGTCAACGTCGCCTCCACCGAACCGGCTCCCGCACCCGGCTCCGCCGGCCTGCCCGCCAGCTCCCTCTACGCCGCCGCAGCCATCGAGACCGGAAGCCCCTACGTCAACTTCACCCCCTCCACGGGGCTGCGCACCTCGGCCCTCGAGGACGCAGCCCGCGCCGCCGGACTCCCTCACGCCGGCCGCGACGGCAAGACCGGCCAGACGCTCCTGCGCTCCGTGCTCGCCCCCATGTTCGTCCAGCGGGCCCTGACCGTGCGGGCATGGTCCGGCACCAACCTGCTCGGTGGCGGCGACGGAGCCGCCCTCGCCGATCCCGCGGCCGCCGCCGCGAAGAACGCGGGCAAGGAACGCGTCCTCACCGACACCCTCGGCGCCATCCCCGAGGGCGAGGTCCACATCGACGACGTCCCCGCCCTCGGCGACTGGAAGACCGCCTGGGACCACGTCGCCTTCGACGGCTTCCTCGGCACCCGCATGGTCCTCCAGACCACCTGGCAGGGCTGCGACTCCGCACTCGCCGCCCCGCTCGTCCTCGACCTGGCCCGCCTCGCCGCCCGCGCCCACGAAGCCGGACTGTCCGGCCCCCTCCCGCAACTCGCCTTCTACTTCAAGGACCCCGACCCCACCGCCCCCTCGGCACTCGCCGACCAGTACGCGACCCTCCTCGCCTTCGCCGACCGCCTCCGGACCACCCGATGACGCCTCACCGCTCCCCGGCCGTCCACCCGACACCGGGAGCCACCGGCGGTCCGCATACCGGCTCGACGCCCGCTGACCGCCCGCACACCGGCGGTCCGCCCACCGGGCCTCCCGGGCGGCTAGTCGCCTGGGCCGAACTGCTGCGCGTGTCCGCCCTGTTCACCGTCCCCGGAGACGCCCTCGCCGGTGCCGCGGCCACCGGCGCGCGCCCCGGCCGCCGCACCCTGCTCGCCATCGCCACCTCCCTCTGCCTCTACGAAGCGGGCATGGCCCTCAACGACTGGAGCGACCGGGACGAGGACGCCGTCGACCGCCCCCACCGGCCCATCCCTTCCGGCCGTGTCACCCCCGCCGCCGCCCTCACCGCCGCAGGCGCACTGACCGCCGCAGGACTCGCGCTCGCCGCCCGCGCGGGCCGTGCCCCGTTCACCGTCGCCACCACCCTCGCCGCCACGGTCTGGGCCTACGACCTGCGTCTCAAGCACACGACCGCCGGCCCCGCCGCCATGGCCTCCGCCCGCGCCCTGGACCTCCTCCTCGGCGCGGTGGCCAGCCGCCCCGGCAGCACCCACGCCCTGCGCGCCGCACTCCCGTACGCCGGACTCCTCGCGGCCCACACGTACGCCGTCACCACCGTGTCCCGCCACGAGACCCGGGGAGGCTCCACCACCTCGCCCCTCGCCGCACTCGCGACCGCCCTCACCATCACGGCCACCACCGTCCGACACACGCCGCACACGGCCGCCGCCCGTGACCGGCCCCCCACAGTGCGGCTACCCGTCGCACTCACCGGCCTCGTCTACGCCCGCACCACCCTCGCCCCCCTCCTCCACGCCGCCCTCAACCCGTCCCCGCCCCTCACCCAGCGCGCCGTCGGCGCTGGCATCCGCGCCATGATCCCGCTGCAGGCCGCACTGACCGCCCGCGCCGGAGCACCCGCCACCGGACTCGCCCTCCTCGGTCTCGCCCCCCTCGCCCGCCGACTCGCCCGGAAGGTGAGCCCCACATGAGCCTGCGCCTCGGCTACGGAACCAACGGCCTCACCGACCTGCGCCTCGACGACGCCCTCGCCCTCCTCGCCGACCTCGGGTACGACGGCGTCGGTCTCACCCTCGACCACATGCACCTCGACCCCCTCGCCCCCGACATCGGCCCACGCACCCGCCGCCTCGCCCGCCGCCTCGCCGATCTCGGGCTCGAGGTCACCGTCGAGACCGGCGCCCGCTACGTACTCGACCCGCGCCGCAAACACGGACCGTCCCTCCTCGACCCGGACCCCGGCGCCCGCACCGCCCGCGTCGGTCTCCTCCTGCGGGCCGTGCAGGTCGCCGCCGACCTCGGCGCCCACGCCGTCCACTGCTTCAGCGGCACCACACCCAGGGGCACCTCGCTCGACACCGCGTGGCGACGCCTGGCGACCGCCCTCACTCCGGTACTGGAGGCCGCCGCCAGCGCCCGCGTCCCCCTCGCGATCGAACCCGAACCCGGCCACCTCCTCGCCACCCTGGCCGACTTCCACCACCTCCGCGCCCGCCTCGGCGACCCCGAACCCCTCGGCCTCACCCTCGACATCGGCCACTGCCAGTGCCTGGAACCCGCCCCGCCCGCCGACTGCGTCGCACAGGCCGCACCCTGGCTGAGGCACGTGCAGATCGAGGACATGCGCCGCGGCGTCCACGAGCACCTCCCCTTCGGTGACGGCGAGATCGACTTCCCGCCCGTCCTCGACGCCCTGGCCGCCACCGGATACCGGGGACTGGCTGTGGTCGAACTGCCCCGTCACTCACACGCGGGACCTGAACTCGCCCGCCAGTCCATCGAGTTCCTCCGCCCTCGCATCCCCACCAACGGAGCACCGGCATGGCGACCTTGACCCTCGAGGAACTCCACACCCGTCTCGACGGCGCCGCCCGGGGCTGGCTCCACGAAGCCCTCGCCGAAGCCGCCCGCTCCGCGGCCGCACCCCAGGACCCGACCACCCACGCCGTCCCCGCATGGGAGACCCGCTTCGCCTCCGCCGGACGCCGCTGCGGAAGCGAACACGCCGACTCGGTCCGCACCCACCTCCTCCACGCGGCCCGCGCCGACGCCACCACCCTCACCCGCCTCTACCAACAGGGCACCGCCGCCGAACGCCGCGCGGTCCTTCTCGCCCTCCCCCCCCTCGCCCCCGACCCCGCCGACGGCATCCCCCTCGTCGAGGACGCACTGCGCACCAACGACACCCGCCTCGTCGGCGCCGCCGTCGGCCCCTACGCGTCCCGCCACCTTCCCCCGCACTCCTGGCGCCACGCCCTCCTCAAGTGCCTCTTCACCGGGGTGCCCGTCGACACCGCCGACGGACTCGCGCACCGGGCCCGCGGCGACGCCGAACTCGCCCGAATGCTCACCGACTACGCGGCCGAACGAACCGCCGCCGGCCGGCCCGTCCCCGCCGACCTCCACCGCGTCCTCGCCCTGACGTCCCCCACGGAGGAGTCCTGATGCGCATCTTCGACCCGCACATCCACATGACCTCCCGCACCACGGAGGACTACCGGGCCATGTACGACGCCGGTGTCCGCGCCCTCGTCGAACCCTCCTTCTGGCTCGGCCAGCCCCGCACCTCACCCGCCTCCTTCTTCGACTACTTCGACTCCCTCCTCGGCTGGGAACCCTTCCGCGCCGCCCAGTACGGCATCGCCCACCACTGCACCATCGCCCTCAACCCCAAGGAGGCCAACGACCCCCGCTGCCGCCCGGTCCTCGACGCACTGCCCCGCTACCTCGAAAAGGACAACGTCGTCGCCGTCGGCGAGATCGGCTACGACTCCATGACCCCCGAGGAGGACAGTGCCCTCGCGGTCCAGCTCCAGCTCGCCGCCGACCACGGACTGCCCGCCCTCGTCCACACCCCCCACCGCGACAAACTCGCAGGCTTGCACCGCACCATCGACGCCGTCCGCGAATCCGCCCTCGGCCCCGAGCGGGTCCTGCTCGACCACCTCAACGAGACCACCGTCACGGCCGCCGCCGACAGCGGCTGCTGGCTCGGCTTCTCCATCTACCCCGACACCAAGATGGACGAGGACCGCATGGTCGCCGTCCTCAGGGACCACGGCACCGAACGCGTCCTCGTCAACTCCGCCGCCGACTGGGGCAGAAGCGACCCCCTCACGACCCGGAAGACCGCCGACGCGATGCTCGCCGCCGGATTCACCGAAGACGACGTCGACCGGGTGTTCTGGCACAACCCCGTCGCCTTCTACGGCCAGAGCGGCCGGCTCCAGCTCGACGTGCCCCCGCCCCAGGCCCTGCACGAGGGCAACTCCATCCTCCGCGGCGGGGAATGAGGAGGCGGCCCGCATGCGCTTCCGCCACCCCGACGGCACCACCGTCCACCTCTCCTACTGCACCAACGTCCACCCCGCCGAAACCCTCGACGGCGTCCTTGCCCAGCTCCGCGACCACTGCGAACCCGTCCGCAGACGCCTCGGACGCGACCGGCTCGGCATCGGACTGTGGCTTGCCCACGACGCGGCCCGCGCCCTCACCGCCGACCCCGCAGCGCTGCGCGGCCTTCGTGCCGAACTCGACCGGCGCGGCCTGGAGGTCGTCACCCTCAACGGCTTCCCGTACGAAGGCTTCGGCGCCGACGAGGTCAAGCACCGTGTCTATCGGCCCGACTGGGCCGAAACCGAACGCCTCACCCATACCACCGACCTCGCCCGCCTCCTCGCCGCACTCCTCCCCGACGACATCACCGAAGGATCCGTCTCCACCCTCCCTCTCGCCTGGCGCACCCGCTGGGACGACCACACCGCCACCACGGCACACACCGCACTCACCACCCTCGCCGAACGCCTCGACGCCCTCGAGGAACTCACCGGCAAGTCCATTCGCATCGCCCTCGAACCCGAACCCGGCTGCATCGTCGAAACCACCGCCGACGCCATCGGCCCCCTCACCGACATCGCCCACCCCCGCATCGGCATCTGCCTCGACACCTGCCACCTCGCCACCTCCTTCGAACAACCCGGCCCCGCCCTCGACGCCCTCACCACCGCCGGCATCACCATCCCCAAGACCCAGCTCTCCGCCGCCCTCCACGCCGAGCACCCCCACCTCCCCGAGGTACGCGAGGCGCTCGCCGCGTTCGCCGAACCCCGCTTCCTCCACCAGACCCGCACTCTTCCCCGAGCTCTTCGAGCAGGCGAGAGGCCGTCCGCCGCGGGACTCCGCGGCACCGACGACCTCCCGGAAGCCCTCGCCGCCAACGCCCTCCCCGACTCCGCACCCTGGCGGGCCCACTTCCACGTCCCCCTCCACGCACCGCCCGCCCCGCCGCTCACCTCCACCCTGCCCGTACTCCGCGACGCCCTGGCCCGGCTCGTCGGCGGCCCCACCCCGCTCACCCGCCACCTCGAGGTCGAGACCTACACCTGGCAGGCCCTTCCCGACGCACTGAGGCCCCGCAGCCGCGCCCAGCTCGCCGACGGCATCGCCGCCGAACTCACCCTCGCCCGCGACCTGCTCACCGACCTCGGCCTCAAGGAACTCCCATGAGCGACACCACTCCCGACAACACCACCCGCCCCACCCCGCTCCTCGTCCTCGACGTCGTCGGCCTCACCCCACGCCTCCTCGACCACATGCCCCACCTCAAACGCCTCGCCACCACCGGTTCCCACGCCCCCCTCGGCACTGTCCTGCCCGCCGTCACCTGCACCGCCCAGTCCACCTTCCTCACCGGAACCCTCCCCGCCGAACACGGAATCGTCGGCAACGGCTGGTACTTCCGCGAACTCGGCGACGTACTCCTCTGGCGCCAGCACAACGGCCTCGTCGCGGGCGACAAACTCTGGGACGCCGCCCGCCGGGCCCACCCCGGCTACACCGTCGCCAACATCTGCTGGTGGTACGCCATGGGCGCCGACACCGACATCACCGTCACCCCCCGCCCCGTCTACTACGCCGACGGCCGCAAGGAACCCGACTGCTACACCCGGCCGCCCGGCCTCCACGACGAACTCACCGACCTCCTCGGCACCTTCCCCCTCTTCCACTTCTGGGGACCCGGCGCCGACATCATCTCCAGCCGCTGGATCATCGGCGCCACCCGCCACGTCCTCCGCACCCGCACCCCCGACCTCCCCCTCTGCTACCTCCCCCACCTCGACTACGACCTCCAGCGCTACGGCCCCGACGACCCCCGCTCCCACCGGGCCGCCACCGACCTCGACGCCGAAATGGCACCCCTCCTCGAAGACGCACACTCCGAAGGCCGCACCGTCGTCGCCCTCTCCGAATACGGCATCACCCGCGTCACCCGGCCCGTCGACATCAACCGCGAACTGCGCCGCGCCGGACTCCTCGAAGTCCACACCCAGGACGGCATGGAGTACCTCGACCCCACGGCCTCCCGCGCGTTCGCCGTGGCCGACCACCAGATCGCCCACGTCTACGTACGCCGTCCCGAAGACCTCGATGCCACCCGCGAAGCCCTCCACGGCCTGGGCGGCATCGCCGCACTCCTCGACGACGAGGGCAAGAAGACCCACGGCCTGGACCACCCGCGCTCAGGAGAACTCGTCGCCGTCGCCGAACCCGACTCCTGGTTCACCTACTACTACTGGCTCGACGACGCACACGCCCCCGACTTCGCCCAGCTCGTCGAGATCCACCGCAAACCCGGCTACGACCCCGTCGAACTGTTCATGGATCCCCACGACCCCTACGTCCGCGCCAAAGCCGTCACAGCCCTCGCCCGCAAGAAGCTCGGCATGCGTTACCGCATGGCCGTCGTCCCCCTGGACCCCACGCCTATTCGCGGGAGCCACGGCCGCCTCCCCACGAGCGACGACACCGACAACGGTCCGCTCATCCTGTGCTCCACCCCCCGCGTCCTGACCGGCCGCGTCGCGGCCACCGACGTGAAATCCCTGCTGCTCTCGCTCGCAGGACTTCACTCAACCACACCCCACTGACAGCGAGGAGTCATCCACCGTGAGCCGCCCCAGCAAGCACACCGATCCCGAGCTCGCCCACAAGCTCAGCAGACGCGGCATGCTCGGTGTCGCCGCCGGCGCCACCGCAGCCGCCCTCCTCGGTGCCACCGCCCCCACCGCCACCGCTCATGGCAAGGGCCACGGCCGCCCCGTTCTGCCCCCGGGCCGGCTCGGCATCCAGCTCTACTCGCTCCGCGACCAGGTCTCCACCCTCGGCTTCGCCGCCGTCTTCGCCGAACTCGAGAGATACGGCTACGACGAGGTCGAGTACGCCGGCTACACCCAGGGGTCCGCCGGCCCCATCACCCTCCAGCAGCTCCGCCGCCTCACCCGCGACCACGGACTGCGCGCCATCGGCAGCCACGTCGGCTACCACAACGACGACGACCCCGGCGCCTACACCTTCGCCCAGAACCTGGAGAAGGTACTCGACGACGCCCAGGCCCTCGGCCTGGGACACATCGGTACCGCATCCGGCCCCTGGCGCTACGGCGCCACCGTCGACGGCTGGAAACGCTGCGCCGAGGAGTTCAACCAGTACGGCGCCGCCGCCAAGGCCCGCGGCATGAAGTTCTACCAGCACAACCACGCCGAGGAATTCTCCTTCGCCACGGACAAGCCACACGTACGCCTCTACGACGTCCTCCTCGCCGAGACCGACCCCGACCTCGTGTACCTCGAAATGGACATCTACTGGGCCTACGCCGGACAGTTCCGCTTCTCCCGGCGCACCGACGGCACGCCCGCCCCCTTCGACCCCCTGCGCTACGTCCTCGAACAGCCCGACCGCTACCCCCTCTTCCACGTCAAGGACGGCGAACGCGACATCTCCGCCCGTGACGGCTACCGCATGGTGGACGTGGGGGACGGAGACATCGACTACCAGCGCTTCATCTCGGCCGTGACCCGCACCCGGGGCGGCCGGCTCGACCACCACTGGCAGGCCGAGCACGACAACCCCGTCGACTCCCTCACCTTCGCCCGCAAGTCCAGTGCACATCTGCACTCACTGCGCGAGAAGGACTGCTGACGCCGGGACCGCTCCACCGCATCCCCACCTGACCGGCTGCGGGTCCGCTCCGACCCGGCGGGCCCGCGGTCGACCCGGCGGATGCGGCAACAGCGCCAAGGCCCCCCAACGGACAGCGAGACCTCGCGTCGAGTTCTCAAGGGCAGGGAAGTTTCCTCCCCTTCTCCGGGCCCCACGTGGTGCGTTCGTCGCCGCGAGTCACCACGCCGCACAGCAGCTCCGTCACGGGCCCGCTGTCAGTGCCCCGCAGTACCGCGAGGAGCTTGTTCTCCGTCAGCCGTCCCCCGCTCGCCGCACCGTGCGCGTCGATGCGGCCCGTGGCGCCGTCGAAGCCGCCTCCCCCCAGACCCTGGTAGAGCACGCCCTGCACGAGTCCACGGTCCAGACGGCCGTCGTGTCCACCGGTGGTGCGCCAGGCCTGGTCGATGCCTTCGGCGAGGTAGCGCACCGCGTCCCAGGCGAGGGCGACATGGCCGTCCTCACGCATCGCCTTGCTCCTGGCACTGCGGTCACCACCGTACGCGCGGTCGTACGCGGCGAGGAAGGCCGCCGCCTCCGGGCTCCTCGCCGCCAGCGTGGGCGCGAATCCGTGCGAGACGTAGAACAGGGACAGGCCCTTGAAGTGGTCCCAGGGACGCTGGTCCTCGATGAGCGCGTTGGTGACGTCGTCTCCCGCGAGCACGCTGAGCTTCGGGCAGTCGCCGGACATGCGGGAGATCTCGGCCAGGAACAGCTGGAACTGGCTGGCCCGTGCCGACCACACCACCGCCGTCCGCGGTTCCGCGCTCACCGCACGGCAGACCTCACGGGCAAGGTCCTCCACGGTCGGGACCGGCCGCCCGCCGAGGGCGCCGGGTATCGGTTCCGGTTCCGGCGCGTCGGTGGGCGTGTAGAGGAGGACGTCCGTGCGCGCCGGCCCGTAGGAGGCACGGAAGGAGGCGGCGAGGCTGTTGCTGTACGCGTCGGTCGTGTCGGCGACCAGGCTCACGCGGCGCACCGGCCGGCCGCCCGCGGTGATCCCGGCGCCGGAGGCGAACGCGGCCATCAGCTCGGCCGCCCGCGCGTCGGTCGCCGCCGTCTGGTAGTAGTGCGTGCCCTGCTGCAGGAGTTCGTCTGCCGTGCCCGAGGTGCCGACCATCGGGATGCCTGCCTCGTCGAGGATGCGCATCGCCTCGTACGTCTTGCGGCGGCTCTGGCCGAAACCGACGACACCCGCGATGGTCGGGTCGCTCGCCGCGAGTTCCACGATCCGCTCCGCGACGGCGGGCGCGTCCTTGAAACGGTCCCCGGCGTTGGCGGCGAGGACCCGCAGCGGGACCCGCTCGCCGGAGCGCAGGGCCTGCGCGTTGATGTGCCGCTGTGCCACCGCGATGCCCCGCAGTTCGGCGAACGTGCCCCCGCGGACCGGGTCCTCGGCGTCCTTGCCTCCCGTGAGCGGGCCGAAGTAGACGACGGTGCGGCGTCCGGGGCGCGGGTCGCCGGCGGGCCGGCCGGCGAGTTCCCTGTCGACCTCCTCGTTCTGCCGCTCGATCTGCTCCAGTACGGCACGCACGGCCTGCTCGCTGGGGCCCTTGCCGAAGCCCGCGGAGCCTTCGCCGACCCCGACGCAGTGCCCGTCGGTGCCGAGGAAGGTGGAGCCCTGGCAGGGGTCGTCCTTCGCGCGGTTCCAGGTGCCCGGTACGAGGACGAGGGCGCCGGCGACCGCGAGGGCGAGCGTCGCCGCGCCCAGCGCCCCGGCCACCTCGGCACCGGGACCCCAGCGCGGCGACGGCGTCACCAACGTCGGCCAGCGGCCGAGCCAGTACACCGCGGCCTGATCGTCCTCGGGGCCCTCGGCGACCGGTACGACGATGCCGGTCGGCTGGTCCGGCAGCATTCCGCGGCGCTCGATGTTGATCAGCTCGGCGCCCGCCTGGGCGAGACCCGTGGCGTGGATGTCGGGGATGCGCGCGGCCAGCGAACGTACGCCGCCCGCCACCGCGAACACCGAGGTGCAGCGCAGGTCGTCCACGGCGGAGCGCAACTCGCGCAGGAATCGCTGGACGCGCGAGTCCTCGGGCCCCGCCTCGTCGAAGAGCAGCACGAAGCGGCTGGTGCGGCGGCGGCGCCACGGGTCGAGGAGACGGGTCCGGCAGGCACGGTCGAGATCGGAGAGCACGGCCTGCATGAGCACCCGGTCCATGCGCTCGGGCTCGTTGACCAACTCGCCCTGGACGAGGTCGAGGGCGGAGCGGAAGAAGTCGGTGGGTGGACTGCCCTGCTGCTGGCGCACCCAGCGTGCGTACCAGCGAGGGCTGCGCGCCTTCCCGAGCATGCGCCGGTTCGCCCGCCGCCCGTAGAGCGCGCGCGGCAGCCGCTGGAAGAGCGGGCCCGCCACGAAGTTCCACAGCAGCTCCAGGAGCGTGCCGCCGTTGGCCTGGTCACGACCGCCGAGCCACCACAGCGCCTGGGCCAGGGGCGACCATTGGCGATGCTGCGCGTAGCAGTGGTTGCGCAGTTCGGTGTGGCGGCGCTCCATGAGCCCGTCGAGCGCGGGGGCGGTGACGACGGAACGCAGTAATCGGTAGCTGTGCAGGTGCAGTTCACCGGTGCCCGGCGGCATGGTCTCCCGGAGCTGGTTCGTGATCAGCTCGAAGAGGTGGAGCGGTGGCGGGTCGGCCCCGTCCGGTATCTGCGGGATGTGCGCGTGCGGGGCGAGGACCTCGCTGCGGCCGCGCATCCGTGAGCGGAGCCCCGCGACGATCCGGCGCCCCGCCTCACCGCCGCCCGGCTCGTGGAGCAGTACGACCGGAACTCTGCTGCGGCTGCGTCGCGGCTGCACCACGAGCTTGTCGAAGGCGTCGACGAAACGATCGACACCGGGATAGGCCGGAATGCGGTTCCGAGGATCCCCCGTGGTCATGCGTTGCCCCCTCTGTACCCCGAGAATCAGGCGTCGTCGTCGACTGTTCTACCCACACGCAGAGTCAATCATCTGGCACTGACAGTCGGGACGGCTCCCGGCGCAGGGGAGTGCGACCGGATGGTTCCGATCCCGCTCCACGGCTGTCCGGCCGGTCCGGGGCAGCCCTCGTCGGCACATCCGCCGCGCGATCGACTGCGGCCGACCCGTGCGGTCGCGCCGATTGCGAGGGCCGGGGATTCCGGGTGGTTCGGGCCGGGGCTCGACAGTCCGGTACGGCCGTTGCCGACGCCACCGTTCGGCGCGGGCCGGCGCACCGGGTGCCGGGGCGAGGGCCTCGGTGCCGATCACGGCGCGTCCGGCGCCCGCTGGTAGTCTGTCCGGCGTTCTCGCCATGGTCGTCTGCTTCCCCACCGCCGGTGCGAGGTGCACAAACGCGGCTGCCCGGCTGGCTTCCGGGCGGCAGTGGCTCGCGCGGACCCTCCTCCCGTCGACCTGCCGATCCACACCCGGGAGATGGGCGGCAGGGGCCTGCTACGGTGCTCCGATGGCATCGGTGAAGCAGTTCCAAGTCACCTTCGACTGCGAGGAACCTGAGCGCGTCGCTCGCTTTTGGTGCGAGGTGTTGGGGTACGTCGTCCCGCCGCCACCGGAGGGGTTTGCCACGTGGGACGATTTCGACCGTTCGCTGCCGCCTGGGAAGCAGGGTTCCTGGTTCGCCTGCAGCGATCCCTCAGGTGTGGGCCCGCGACTGTTCTTCCAGCGCGTTCCGGAGGGCAAGGCCGTCAAGAACCGGCTGCATCTCGACGTGCGGGTCGGCACCGGGCTGGTGGGGGAAGAGCGCCTGGCCGCGCTTGAGGCCGAGTGCGCGCGACTGGTCGCGCTCGGCGCGGTGCGCGTGCGGCTGCTGCTTGCCGATGACGACAACGAGTCGTGCATGGTGATGCAGGACATCGAGGGCAACGAGTTCTGTCTCGACTGAGCATCCCCGCGACGGGGAGTCGGGGGAGCCGTGTCCCATGGGCGCGCGTCGATGCCCTGCGGGTGGGTGAGTCCCACATGCCAGTCGGCAACGTCTGCTGGGAGGGTTCTGGCGAACCGGCCGGTGCACCGGGGCCCGGGGCTCACGGCGCAGTCACCCAAGCGGACCGGCGTCCGTCCCGGCATCTCGGAGCCCTCCCGGGCTGCATCGGTCGGCGCCCGCTCCGGTCGGCGGGCGGAGTGCAGCCGCTGCGACACAGGCCCGGTTCTCCGGCGGCGCGTCGACGGCAGCGACCGTCTCCATGGAAGCCGTGCAAGGTCAGCTCCGCGAGAGTCTCCGGTCCGGGGGAGTGGACCCCGTCTCCACGCTGCTGGACGTTCGGCTCGTATGCCGAGGCGTGCACCTCCGGTGACATGCACCGGCTTCCCCCGGCCTCATGGCTCAGACTCCGATGCGCATGCTGCTCGCTCTCGTCGGGTGACGGCGGTGACCCCGGTCACGAGGGCGAGTCCGACGCCTGCGGCGCCGGCAAGGACGGGCTGCCCGGCGCTCGCAGCTCCCAGCATGGCGGTCAGCAGACCCCATCCCGCGGCGAGGGCGTAGGGGAGCAGACCTCGAGTCCAGCGCACGATGACCACGGCGGTCGCCGTAGCGCCGGCCAGCACCGCCAACTGCCCCGCGACGCCCGCTTCGCCGCTGACAGGGGCACCGGAACCGGCCACGGCGGTGGTGAGGTTCACCCAGACCGCGATGGTCGACCACCCAGCGTAAATACCGAGCATCCACCACAAGAGCCCTCTGGGCACAGGTCGCCAGGTGGCAATGGCGAAACGGTGCTCCAGTGCCAGGGACATGGCCCGTGCGAGACCGTAGATCATGACGGCGAACACCGCGACCGTTCCCCATAGCGGTGCGACCTCCGCCGCTACAAGCCAGCAGCTGAATCCGGCGAAGACCACCGAGAGCGGGACGGCCAAGCGATTCCGAATCTCGGGATCCGGGCGACGCTCGGGCAGTGCCCACAGCGCGTAGGCGATGCAGAGCAGTTCCACCAGCGTCCAGATCGAGAATGCCCAGCCGACCGGAACGATGGGCGGCTCGCCTGGACGGTCGGCTGTCGTGAACTCACCGCCGTAGAGCCTGCTGAGGACGGAACTGACCACCTGCCCCAGCGCGAGGACCAGCATCACCGAGCGCCACGCGGCCACCGGGCCCGCGGAGCGCCTCAACGAAGGGGCTTGCACCATGGGTCGTCCTCACCACCAGGTCTGATTCGTCGATATCAGACTGCACACATTTCCCGATGCAGACGCAGAACGGATGCAGTGGGCAGACGACCCGCGCCCTCGAGCAGGCGCTCGGCATGGGCGGAGTGCCCGGTGGTGTCAGTCCGCGGAGGCTGATGGTGCTGTCTCCGGAGTGGTCGGGTCTGCCGTTGCGGGTCTGGATCGCGACGTCCACGACCGGGTACTCGACTCGGTCGGTGTCGTCCGGAAGGCACAGCAGCCTGGCCGTCCGGGCCGAGGAAGTCCATGGACGTGATCTATCAACCAGGTCTCAGGGGCGGACTTCGGCGAGCGTCTCTGTGTTCGGCTCTCAGCAGGGGGCCTTCTGTCATGCGTCAATCGAGGCGGGGGCGGCCGCAGCACGCCAAGGATCTCTTGGTTGGAGCCGGAGTCGCTGAAGTCGCACGCCGCCCGCCATCCCGACACGGGTGAGGGGAGCGGAGCCGGTGGAAGGAAAATGCAGACGGTGCCCCTCCGTGCCCGGCAGAGTGGCGGCCGTGACGAGCAGTGAGCTGTGGACCCGCGCGACGGCCGACCGCCACGACGCCGAGGAGGCCGAGATGTCCTCGGCCGTCGTTCTCGGACCGACACTCGCCTTCCTCGCCGAGCTCGCCGGAGACGGCCGGGCACTGGAGTTCGTCGTCGGAACCGGACGAGTGGGCGTCCCGCTCCGGGAACGCGGCGTGCCGGTGGTGGGCATCGAACTGTCTGAGCACATGGCGGCGGTCCTGCGGCGCAAGATCGACGAGGACTCGCTCCCGGTCGTGATCGGGGACATGGCCACGACCGTCGTCGGCGGCGAGTTCACCCTGGTCCATCTCGTGTACAACACCATCTCCAACCTGCTCACCCAGGACGAGCAGGTCGAGTGCTTCCGCAATGCCGCACGTCATCTGGGGCCCGGCGGCCGATTCGTCATCGAGCTGAACGTGCCGCCGCTGCGGCTCCTGCCGCCCGGCCAGTTCGCGGTGCCGTTCGACGTCTCCGAGCGGCATCTCGGCTTCGACACCTTCGACATGGTCGAGCAGATCCTCGTCTCGCACCACCTCACCCGCGACGGTGACGACGGCCGCTACCGACGCGGCAACCGGCGCGTCGCGGACTGGGAGGGGGCGCCGTTCACCCCGGACTCCACGAAGCACATCTCCGTGTGGCGCAAGCCGGCCTGAGACGGGCCACTCCCCGCCCCGGCCGGGTTCAACGGGCACCGGAATCCCGTGTGGTGCCCTGCGTCGTTCACCCGTCGGCCGTACCGAAGTGCCTTCATCTCGCACACGTCGTTGGACCGGCTTTCACAGCCGCGTCACCCGGCACGGTCGCCGAGGAGGGTGGGGGAAGCGGCGATGGCCCGTGTGCATGCCGGTATCGCGGTCCAGGCCGCCACATCGGCCCGTACCCCGGCCGCGGTCATCGCCGACCCCGCGAACACCGCCGTCCTGCGCACTGCGCCGTTCACCGCGGCACGGACGTGGACGCCGACTTCGCCGGCGAAGTGGAGTGACCTCGTCCTGGCCCGGGACCAGGACGAGGCCACCGAGGCCGAGGCCGCCTGGTCGTCGGCGTCTCCGCAGCCGACATGCAGGACAGCCTCGGGCCGGAGCCGATGGTGGCCGGTCTCCAATCGTGACACGACCCCCACCGCGGCCGGCACCACAAGCCCCGCAAACTGCACGCCGACAAGGCCCACGACATAGCTGAACCGCGGAAATGGTTACGCGGCAAGCGCATCGCCGTCCGGATCGCCCGCAAGGGCACCGTGTCCGGCCTCTGACCCGTGCCGTCATGGTGCGGAATCACCCGATATACCCCACCTCGCTGCCCTCGTCCTTGTCGGCACCTGCTTCGAACGCGGTCAGCTCGTCGTACGTCCCTCCGTCCTCGTGGCGTGGGCAACCTCAACTGGCCTGCCAGAGCTTGATGACCACTTCGCGCCACTCGACATGACCACGTGCGACAGGTCGGCAGAGTGCACCGGATTAAGCACGCCGAGCTCGGAGCCTCACAGATCGCCCAGATGCCTGAGCAGTACATCGACACACGTCTGCGGGTGCAGGATGTTGGGGTGCAGGACCGCGCTGAGGCTGAGTCCGTCCAGGAGAGCCGTCAGCCGCTCGGTCTCGATGTCGATGTTGCGGCTGGGGTGCAGAGCGCCTGATGCATCGAGTCGGGTGAGTACGCGGCGCACCAGCCCTCTCGTGTTTTCGGCGGCCTGGTGGGACAGGTCGCTGAAGGCCGGATTGGTGCGGGCGGGTGCGTTGAAGTCCATGAAGATTACCTCGGAAGGAGCAGCCTCTCGACGCCCGGCGCATCCGGCAGATCACGGACGGCCTCGGAGATATCGCACAACGCGTTCACGCAGTCGGCGCCGAGCAGGAAGTCCCCTCTACGCAGCCCTGGCGTCCACCATCAGCTACGACAGCACAACGAGGACCGCGACCGCATGGTCGAGGCCCTCGCATCCGTATCGCTACGACAAGTGGGAAGTTCACGAGATCCTTTGACCAGCCGCAACAGGGCTGATTGATGTTGAGGTTCCCGCGAGTCGCGAGATCATCCCCCGAGAACATGCACACGCAATTATTTTGATGGGATGCGCTGCGCCCCTGGGATGGCTCGTCCGCGCAGCTTCCATGCAAGCACTCTCTGCGTCTCACAGCTCGCACAGGCAGCATGAGCTGGAGCGTCCCATGCCCGATTCACCTTGGGTCAAGTTAGGCCGGTCGCAAAAGGCCGGCATCACCCTCAGTTACGTCGACCGCGTGACCGTAGGGCCACCATCGCGTTCGAGGTTTCGGGCAACCCCGCACCACGTGAGTGCGAGCGCGCCTACGCCTACGCGGACAGCGCAGGGAACACGACCACCGAGCCGTCCTTGTTGCGGGCAATCTCAATCGCCACGTCTGTCGTGCGGCTGTTGACCATGACGCCGTCGCCCAGCTTGCGAATCCGGTTTGCCGCTCCCATCAGGCGATCGACTTCACCGGCCGTGAAGACGGGCCGCAGACCTTGCGGACCTGCCAGCTCCAGCGCCGACAAGCGTTCCAGGACACCGGCAATGCTCGACTCTAGTTCGTCGAGGCGCTGCTGGTCGCGCTTGAGCTCGCGGGTGAAGTTCTCGAACAAGTTGTCGGGGTTGTCCTGGGCATGCTCGACAGCCTGCAGGACAACAACCCGCCGCTTCAGCGCAATTGCCAGGGCAGCGAGTTCGAGATGGGCGCGGAACATGCCGCCATGCTCGTCGACGCCGGGGAACGACTTGGCCAGCGTGCTGATCTCGACGGACTTGCCCTCAGGTAGCTTGTCGAGTGCGCTCTGCCACCGGGCAAGGCGGCGGTCAGCGGCGCCCAGCGCCGTGTTGATGGCGTGCACTGCCGAGTCCAATCCCAGGGAGACTCCGAGCTTGCCCTGGTCGAGCAGAATGGCGGTGGCTTTGTCGATGGCATCGCGGCAGCCGTCGAGTGCGCTGTGCTCATCTTCGAGCTTCTGTTCATGCAGCTGCTCCAGCAGTTCTGTGATGTGTTCGATAGCCTGCTGGCGCTTGTAGTCGGCATGCGCGCTCACGCCCACCGCAACGGCCATGAGCACGAGCGGCGCGGCCACGGTGAGCGCCGCGCTGCCGGCGGCCGCAACGCCGGCTGTCGCACCGGCTCCGCCGACCGCCCCTGCTGCCGCCGCTTTACCGACTGGCACGAACGTCGCATTGGCGGCGATGCCCGTCGAGTTCATAAGTGCGCTGTGGATGCCACCGGCCGCCGCCTTCGACGCCATCGGGCGAACGACGCCCTGACCGAACTGGGCGGCGACCTTCGCCGGAACCACCATGCGATACAGGTTTTCGCCGGCAGCGGTCGCCCTGGCCGCCGTAAGGGAACTTCGCGTCGATTGCGTGATGAACTGCGACAGGTGCTGCGCCAGGGGACTCGCGGCATCGAGCGGGATACCTCGGCTGCGGTCGAGCTTGTCGGGCAGCGGATACACCTCAAGTGTGGCGATCGGCGCGTCGGCCAGAGCGGCCAGCACACCACGCAGTTCAGCCAGGCGCGCAGCCGTCATAGGCTCGTCTCCGGCCAATGCCGGCACCCGGACATCACCGGTCGCCAGCGTCCACACCGGAACGAGTGCCTTGCGATCGCCAGTCATCATCTCCCCCTTGTTCTCCAGCAACAGCCTACGGCTGACGCCCGATAGGAGCGGCATGAACCTCGTGTATGCAGCTACGGGCTCTGTCTCCCGGTGAACTGACGGATCACAACGGAGGGACGGCGCCCCTCACCTGCAATGCTGGCCGGGACCGGTGGCGCGTGGTGCGGGCCGAGAAGACCCATGGGGCAAGCGGGAATCGCACGCTGCGAAAGATCGCGGACGTCCGGCGGCCGTGTAGCAACCTCAGAGTCGCCCTCACCACAGCGCTCCCGCAGGGCATCTGGGATCCGGGAAGTTGCAACCGCCCTGAATGTAGACGTCATAGCGGAGCCCGGTGATGCGCTGTCTGTCGGCATTGACCCATGGGGTTCGTGAATCGATCGCCTGCGTCAGCACCGAACTCAACTCGGACGTTGACGATAGCCAAGTAGCGGACGGCCTTGAGGCGTGATCGGGCGCGTCCAGCCAACTTCCCGAATCCAGTCGACGGTGCTGGCCTCTCGTCCGAAATCAGCATCTATTCTGAGGCACGGTCAGGTAGCTCCTGCCGATGCAACGCTCCGGCAGCCGACAAGGGGTGGCAAGTGACAGCGGATGTCCGTGGGCCGGCATGGGCACTCGAGGGATTGGGCGTGCGGTCCGGGCGCTATCCCCTGGCGGTGGAGGGCCCGGTGATGCGGGCAGTGGACCGGTTGGTTCCCGGAGTGTCCACCGTAACCCGCTACATCCGCTACCACTCGCTGTACGCGGCGATCGCGGCGCACGCGGAACGGAACGCGTGGGACATCACCGCGTGCCGCCGGGCAGTCCGCCGCAGCGAGGTCCTCCTCGCGGCGCTCCAGCACCACACGGAGACAGATCCGGCATGGCTTGCCCACGGGGTCGATCGAGTGCGGCGTTTCTGCACAGAGGAACTGGAACTCGCGCGAGCCGCCGACGAGGAGCAGCTGAGCCAGTCGTACTCACCCCGCCGCTGGGGCTTTTGGGACCAGTATGGCGGACCCGCCACGGTGCTCGGCACGGTGGACGTCCGGGACGGAGTGCTCAGACCCGGCCGGCATCCGTGCCCGCCCGCGGTCAAGGAGCTGTTCGCCCCTCTGCTGTCTCTCGCGGAGCGGGACGTCGTGTCCTTCGCCGACCTGGAGACAGCGGGGCAGGCGGCTCTTGGTGTCCCGTGTCCGGCCGAGCGGGAATGGCTGACGGACGTCCTGACCGCAACCCGTGGCGGAGGTACCGACGCGCACGGGGACTGGGAGGCGTCCGACCGCACTCGGCGTGCGACCCTCCGTATCCTCGGCCGGGCTATCGATCTCCACGGTCATGAGGGCGACGGGTATCAGGAGACGCTGCGCTCCGCGGTGGCCTTCGGTGGCGAGGCGACAACGGATCCCGTTCTGGCGGCGATTCCCGAGACGGCCGGTTGGCGGGGAGTGCTGCTGCGCCATTACTCCGTCGGCGCCTGGCGTCGGCTGTGGGCGGCGCTGGTGGCCGATGTGGGCTCCAAGGTCGGCGAGGCCGACCGGACGGCCGAGGAACTGCGCGACTGGCTGGCGCAACAGGCCCCGGACGCGAATGTACGGCGGGTCCTGGACGACCTGCCTCCGCTCAAGGACGCGGCAGGTCAGTTGTTGCCGGCCGAACGGCAACTCCTGACGCAGGGTGCCGATGCCCCGATGACCAATGTGCTGCTCCTGATGGTGGGTGCGCTGCGCTCCCGGGAGGGTCATCTGCCGGACGACGTACGGGCCGTCTTCCTGGGCCGTCAGCGGCGCTGGGCCGAGTTCCTCGACCCGACGTGGGTCGACGGCCTCATCGACGACTACGCCGACCGGCCGGTCCGCGACCTGGCCGCGCGGCTGGTGGACGACATGCTCGCCCAGTCCCGCAGAGTCGCCCTCGCGAAGCTGCGCACCGACCCCGCGACCGGCGGGCTGAAGATCTTCTCCCGTCTGCACCTTCGCAACGAGCGCTATTTCAAGACCGGTGACGAAGGAGACTCCGACATCGGCACCCGCATCCCCCAACTGGGCTCTTTGGCGGCGCAGCTGGGGCTTTTCGCCGTCCGCGACAATTGCCACACCGTCACCGCGGAGGGACGGCGAATCCTGGAGACAAACCCATGAGCGCGGCACAGCACACCCGGTTCGCATCTCCCGTCACGCTGCTGAGGGATTGGAGCGAACGCAGCGATCAGCAGGCGCTGCACGAAGCGCTCTTCCTCGGTTTCACAGTTGATCTTCCCTTCCTGGAGAAGGTCGCCATACCCGTCGCCCGTGGTCTGGGTGCCCGCACCGCGGTGATCGGTGATGCGGCCCAAGGGCTGTACGACCCGGTGGATGTGCGCATGGCCGGCCGCAGTTATCTGCACGGCCTAGCCTCCCCGTTTCGCTTCGAGTGGTTGAGCTGGGGTGATGGCGGAGGATTGGTGCGGTCGGCCCCTGGTCGTTGAGTGGGCATGGCTTGGGCCCGACGCTCGGGTCGGGGTCTCCAACGGGTTCCTCGGTGGTGGGCGGGCAGGGACAGCGCCGCAGGTCAGGTGGCCGGTCGCGGTAGTGCGGTGAGGCGGGCGAAGGCGTTGATGAGTTGGTGCCGCCAGGGCCAGGTCGCGGCGATCCGCAGGCGAAGGCGGCGGCCGCCGCGAGTGATGCGGGCGGCTGCGTGCAGCAGCCGGTAGCGCAGTTTCTTCGGCTCGGCGGTGGCCAACTCTCCTTCCAGCAGCAGGGTCTGGGTCCAGGCGAGCAGGTCGGTGGCGGTCAGGGACAGCTCCAGCCACGCTTGGTTGAGGGTGAAGTGTCGGGAGGGGAAGCGGCCGAAGCCGGTGGTCTTGCCGCAGCGGATGCGGTCCTCGACGCGGGCGTGCGCGCGGTGGCGGACCTCCAGGTGCTGCAGCGAGCCTTCGCCGTAGGGGGTGTCGGTGAGGAAGACCTGGTGGCGCATGCCCTCGTCGAGGTCGAACAGGGACAGTTGGGCGCCGGGGTGGGGGCGTTCGCGGCGGACGATGATCCGCGTGCCGTCGGGGTAGCCGTCCAGGTCGACCATGCCGGTCAGCTCGGCGACCTCGGCACCGACGCGCAGGGTGCCGTCCTGCTCCAGCGCGGGGTGCCAGACCTCATCAGGCAGAGCGCGGATCGCGCGGCGGACCGGCTCGGTGACGGGATGTCCGACCGAGAAGGATGTGTGGACGCCTCGGGCGCGCAGGGCCCGCAGGTGAGCCAGGAAGGCTTTGGCTCCTCCGGCGCTGTCGGTGCGGACGAGGATGGGGGTGCCGTGGCGGCGGTCGTCGGGGATCTGGGCGAGCGCCGCATCGAGGACGGTGATGTGGTCGGCGGCGGTGTTGGCGCCTGCGTTGCCTGGCCGCAGCAGTCCGGCCAGGGCTTCGCCGGTGTTGTCCAGGAAGCACAACAGCGGGTGGTATCCGAAGCCCCGCTTGTAGGTGGCTGCGGCCTGCTCTTTCTCGGAGTGGCAGGTGACCAGGGTGGCGTCCATGTCAATGACCAGACCGGGCAGGGCCCGCCCGCCGGCCTGGGCCGCGGGTATGCCGCTGTCCGTCTCAGCGGCCTGCATCCAGGCGACCTCGCGCGCTGCAGCCCGGGCCGTGTGCAGTGCTGCCAGTGCCGTGTGGTCGATGCCGGCCAGCAGGCGCCAGGCGGTCGGGGTAGAGGCCACCGGGCCGAAGACCTCGGCCTGGTCGCGCAGTAGGGCCAGGTCGGCGATGGCTTCGCCGCCGTCGGCGAGCATCACCGCCACGTCCACCGCGATCCTGCCCGGGTTGTGTCCGGTGCCGCGTGGCCGCAGGTGGCGTAGCGCGTCGGTGAACGCGGCGGTCAGGCCGGTGGCGTCAGCGAGATCGGCCAGCAGACGGGACCCGGCATGGCTGACCACACCGTGGCCGTCGGCCGAGACGACGAGCTTGGGGCGCGAGGCGGTAGTGTGCACGCAGAAAGTGCCTTCCTGCTGGGATGACAGAGACCTTCGACAAGCCTCATCTTCCCAGCTCAGAGGGCACTTTCGCGTTTCGGATCAAGATCCGGACACCGCGGCAAGTGAAACAGGCAGG